>JBAWZV010000006.1:0-112429 GCA_037142875.1 Actinomycetes bacterium
GTTGTGCCGGTTGTGCCGGTCGAGCCGCTCGAGCTCTGGAGCTTCTCGATGCAGGCCTGCATCTTCGCGCGCTCGGCGTCGCTGAACTGGAACCGGACGCGGCCGGTGACCGTCAACTGCTGGCCGCCCGCCGTGATCTTGGCGACGATCTTCGGGACGGTGCCCTCCTGGTGCACGGCGCTCATCACGAGACCCGATGAGACGGCCGAGACGCCGGTGAGCTTCTTGATCTGCGCCGCCTGAGCCTGCGGGAACGTCAGCTGCGTTCCGGCCAGGAAGAAGTCGTGGACGAAGTGCGCGCCCGGCATGCCGAGCTTCGAGAGGTCGGTGATCGCCGACTGGTTCGCCTGCAGCACCTGGCCTCCGCCGCCAAACCCGCCGCCGCCGTTGAAGCCGCCACCGCCGCCCGGCCCACCCGGGCCGCCCGTGTCCTGCGTCGGGGCGAGGGTGACCGTCAGGTCGGTGCCGATGCTCGAGAGCGGGTTGAGCGCCGTGCGCTGCGCCGCGTCGAGCCCGCGTGAGACCGACGAGATGATGATCACGAGCGCGACGCCGATGGAGAGCCCAAGCAGGGTCAGGATCGTGCGGCCTCTGCGGCGGAGAAGCTCGCTGCGCAGGTAGGAGAGGTAGAACACCGGCACGAAGAAGACCAGTCGCCGCCTAAGAGCCGGGTAAGAGTTCAGGCAGCCGGGGTTGCCCCGCCGATGCGAAGGCGCATCAGCGTTCCGCCGTCAGGCGCTCGCTCGGCGCTGACGCTGCCTTCGTGCGCCTCGGCGACCTGCTGCACGATCGCGAGTCCCAGCCCCGACCCCGGCATGCTCCGCGCCGAGGTCGCGCGGTAGAAACGCTCGAACACGTGGGGGAGGTCGTCGTCGCTGATCCCCGGGCCGTGGTCGCGGACGCTGAGCTCGCCGTCGGCGAGCGACACGTCGACCTGCGAACCAGCCGGGCTCCACTTGCCGGCATTGTCGAGCAGGTTTCCGATTGCCCGCTCAAGCCCAGCCGCGGTGCCGGTGACGAGAGTCGGTGCGAGGTTGCCGACGAACGTGACCGACGGGTGATTGCGTTGCGCCCGACGGATCGCGTCCTCGGTGACGAGATCGAGACGCACGTCTTCGGTCGCCGGCTGCTGAGCCTCGCCCCGGGCGAGCTCTGTGAGCTCACCGATCACCGAGGTCATCTCACCGAGCTGAGTGACGACGTCGGAGAGAAGCTGTGCCCGGTCGTCGGGAGGCAGGTCGCCACCGTGGGCGAGGACCTCGATGTTCGTCCGCAGGCTCGTGAGGGGGGTGCGCAGCTCGTGGGAAGCGTCCTGGACGAGCTGCCGTTGCCGCTTGGCGGCCTCGTCGAGCGACTCGAGCATCGCGTTGAACGTTGCGGCAAGGCGGCTCAGCTCGTCGCTCCCGCCGACGGGGATCCGCTGGCTCAGGTCGCGGGTCGCGCGCACCCGCTCGGCCGCATCGCTCAGGTCGCCGACCGGCCGCAGCGTCGCCCGGGCGACCAGGAAGCCCGCCGCAGAGGCAACGGCCACGCCTCCGAAGGTGACGAGAAGGAGCCAGAGCTTGATGCGCGAGAGCTCGTGGTCGACACCGGAGAGCTGGCCGACCACCTGCACTGCGTACCCGTCCGAGCTCGGCTGGGTCAGCACGCGGGTGTCCTGCCCGTGCAGGCGCGTGTCGAAGAAGTACGGCTTCCCGGTGCCGGCCGCGACCGCCCGCGCCTGGGCCGTGACGGCGATCTCGGGCGTCGAGGAGAGGAACGTCTCGGGGATGTAGACGTTGCCAGCCTTGTCGACTAGCTGGAAGTACCCGCTGAAGAGCGGGCCGCGCTGGTAGAGGACGTAGACCTTCCCGGCGTAGTGGCGGTAGAGGTACCCGGGCCCGTGGGCGATCTGGCCGGCCTGGGCCTGAAGGTTGCGGTCGATCTGGCCGCGCAGCTCGCCACGGACGAGGAAGTAGACGATCACCGACGCGAACGCGACCGCGGCGGCCACTGCGACCGCTGCGACGAGAACGAGCCGGGTGCGGAGCCTCATGGCTCGCGGAGGGCGTAGCCGACGCCGCGCACCGTGTGGATCAGGCGCGGCTTGCCGGCGGCTTCGGTCTTCTTGCGGAGGTAGCTGATGTAGACGTCGAGCGAGTTCGAGCCGTACCCGAAGTCGTAGCCCCACACCCGGTCGAAGATGACCGAGCGCGTAAGCACCTGACGCGGGTTGCGCAGAAACAGCTCAAGCAGGGCGAACTCGGTGCGGGTGAGGACGAGCGCCTCGTCACCGCGCGTGACCTCGCGGGTGCCGGTGTCGAGCGTCACATCGGCGAAGGCGAGTGAGGTTGCCTGCTCGTCTGTCCCGAGCCGTCGCAGGAGTGCGCGGACGCGGGCGACGAGCTCCTCGAGGGCAAACGGCTTGACGAGGTAGTCGTCGGCGCCGGCCTCGAGGCCGGCGACCCGGTCGGCGACCTGGTCGCGTGCAGTCAGCATCAGGATCGGCAGCTCGCTCCCGTCGGCACGCAGGCGGCGCGTCACCTCGAGCCCGTCGAGGCGCGGCATCAGCACGTCGACGATCAGCAGATCGGTCGCGTTCGGATTCGAGCGGAGCTTGAAGAGCGCCTCCTCGCCGTCACTTGCGAGATCGACGTCGTAGCCCTGCATGTTCAGGGCGCGCCGCAGCGAGTCGCGTACTGCCTGGTCGTCGTCGACTACAAGGATCGTCATGCCGCTCAAGGTGGAAGTTAGCGACACACGCGGCAGGCCTTCGGCACGCGGGCGGTCGAGGGCGCTCGTGCTCATCGCGCGAAGGCCGCCCGGGCCGCCGCCACCGCGGCACCGTGCGGAGCGGCGAGCCCGGGGAGAGAACACGACGCCCGGGGGGTGCGGGCGCCGATCGGACGCAGGCCGCGCGGCGGAGGGTATGTGGGGGCCTGCATCACGTTGAGAGGATCGTGGCGGCATTCCTTTAGAAGCAGATAAGACGCGCGTTAGAAGTGGATGAAGCTTCCGGGCAGGCTCGACTGTGCGTTGCACCCGGCGTTACTTCCCTTTCGGGAAGAAATACCTATCCATGCCGGAAACGTTGCAAAACGAGTGGATTTCCGGACAGGTCTGAAGTAGACTTGGTGTGAGTGAGTGAGCGGCGAATGAACGACGTCCACGACTGCACCTCGTGTGCGGTTGCGGCAACGTCGGATCTGATCGGGCCGAAGTGGACGTCGCTCCTCATTCACGACCTCTCCGAGGGGCCGCGGCGGTTCACCCAGCTCGAGCACTCGTGTCCCGGCATCAGCCCGCGGACGCTGTCGGAGCGGCTCCACACCCTCGAGGTAGCGGGGATCGTGCTGCGGCACAGCTATCCCGAGTCGCCGCCGCGCGTCGAGTACGAGTTGACCGACAAGGGGCTCGCGTTGCTGCCGATCGTCGAGGCAATGCGCGGTTTCGGGCATCAGTGGCTGATCGACGACCACGATCACGAGCACGTCGCACGACCTCGGCTCGGCGCGCGCGCCTGACGCCCGAACCGACTGCTATTTGACAGCCGGAAACGGCATGGGCAGACTGGTTGCGCAATGACGACGATGACGAACAACCACTTTGCGACGTCCAGCCGGACGTCCATGTTCGTCGTCGTTGTTTCGATTCTCCCCCGCTAGGGGGAGGATTTTGCCTACGCGGCCACTGACGCCGCACACGCCGACCCTCAGTACGGGAGAGGTGCGTTCCGCGTGGGCGCACACGCAGCGAGACGACGAAGGAGCGAGACGATGACGAACCGGACGATCACAGGCAGGAATGGAGAGGGCACCGCTGCGGCGTTGGCTCCCGCCTGCCCGGCGCCGGAGCACGCCGCAGTTTTCGCCGCTTTGCACGGTGAACGGCCCGGCCGGAGCCTCGCTGCACGTACCCTTGGCCTGGCAACGACAGCTCGCCGCACGGCTGTGGCTGCGATCACGATCGCCCCGGCTTCCGCACCTCTGCGGTCGCCGCAGACCGCTACGAACACGAAACTCTCCCAGGAGGTTTGGCAATGACCCGCATGCTCGGCTCCGACGCAATCCTGCGCTCGCTGGAGGCCGAGGGGGTAGAGGTCATGTTCGGCATCCCCGGCGGTGCGATCCTTCCCACCTACGACGCGATCGCACGCGGCACCAGCGTCCGTCACATCCTCGCCCGGCACGAGCAGGGCGCCGGCCACATGGCCGAGGGCTACGCCCGCGCCTCAGGACGCGTCGGTGTCGCCATCGCGACGTCCGGCCCGGGCGCGACGAACCTCGTCACCCCGATCGCCGACGCCTGGATGGACTCGACGCCTCTTGTCTGCGTGACGGGGCAGGTCAGGTCAAACCTGATTGGGACGGACGCGTTCCAGGAGACCGACGCCACCGGGATCACGATGCCGATCGTCAAACACTCGTGGCTCGTCCAGGACGTGCGTGAGCTTCCCGCTGCGATGAAGGCCGCATTCCACGTCGCCCAGAGCGGCCGGCCCGGCCCGGTGCTCGTCGACATCGCCAAGGACGCCCAGGAGGCCGAGTTCGACTTCTCCTACCCCGACGAGGTCGACCTGCCGGGGTGGAAGCCGCCGACGAAGGTGCATGAGCGCCAGATTCGCGAGGCCGCCAAGGCGATCGCCGAGTCGCGCCAGCCGATCATCTACGCCGGTGGCGGTGTGCTCAACGCCGACGCCTGCGCCGAGCTGCTCGCTCTCGTCGAGGCCGACAACCTGCCGGCCGTCGTCACGCTGATGGGCAAGAGCTGCCTGCCCGACTCACATTCGCTCAACTTCGGCATGCCCGGCATGCACGGGTCGAAGTACGGCAACTGGGCGCTCAACAAGTGCGACCTGATCATCGCCGTCGGCTCCCGCTTCGACGACCGTGTGACCGGCAAGGTCTCGGCGTTCGCGCCGGGCGCGAAGGTGATCCACTTCGACATCGATGCGGCCGAGGTCGGGAAGATCCGCCACGCCGACATCCCGGTCGTTGGCCCGCTCAAGCTGGCGCTCACGCACCTGACCCGCGAGGTCAAAGCGCTCAAGTCGGAGCACCCGATCGAGCGCGCCGCCTGGCTGGCCCAGCTGAACGAGTGGCGGGGGCTCTACCCGTACAAGTACCGCAAGACGGCCGGTGTTCTCAAGCCGCAGACGGTGATCGAGACGCTGCGCGATCTCGCCGGTGAGCGCACCGAGGATGTCATCTGGACGACCGGCGTCGGTCAGCACCAGATGTGGGCGATGCAGTACCTCGAGTGCGACAAGCCGCGGTCGTTCATCACCTCGGGCGGACTCGGAACGATGGGATACGGCGTGCCCGCCGCGATCGGGGCGAAGGCCGCCCGCCCGGACGCGACAGTTGTGTGCGTCGACGGCGACGGCTGCTTCCAGATGACCTGCCAGGAGCTCGCAACCGCGGCTCTCGAGCGGCTGCCGATCGTCGTTGTGATCGTGAACAACGGCTGGCTCGGCATGGTGCGCCAGTGGCAGGAGCTCTTCTACGCGGAACGCTTCTCCGGGACGCACCTCACCAAGCAGGTGCCCGACTACGCGATGCTCGCCGAGGCGTTCGGCGGTGCCGGCTTCATGGTCGACAACGAGGATGACCTCGAGGGCACGCTCCGCGCGGCGCTCAACGCAGGCCGCACCGCAGTTGTCGATGCGCGGGTCGATCCGGACGAGAACTGCTACCCGATGGTTCCCGCCGGTGCCGCGTCGGTCGACGTGCTCGAGATGCCCGACCTCGAGGGCGAGCGCGAGGAGGCAACCCGGTGAGTCACCATACGATCTCCGTCGAGCTCGAGAACAAGCCGGGCGCGCTCGTGCGCGTCTCGCAGATGTTCGCGCGCCGCGGCTACAACATCCAGAGCCTTGCGGTTGGACCGACGGAGCGGCCGGACATCTCCCGGCTCACGCTCCGCGTCGACTGCTCCGAGCACTCGATCGAGCAGATCGAGAAGCAGATCCACAAGCTCGTGAACGTCCTGCGAGTGGTCGAGCTGCGGCCCGGCGAGTCGGTCGAGCGCGAGCTCGCGCTGATCACCGTCGACGCCTCGGCCGACAAGCGTGCCGAGCTGATTGCGCTCGGCGAGACCTTTGGAGCGCGTGTGGCCGACATCGGTCGCGACGCGCTCACCTTCGAGATCGTCGGGCGTCCCGAAGAGCTCGACGCTTTTGAAGAGCTCGTGCGCCCACATGGGGTGCGCGAACTCGCCCGCACGGGGCGGATCGGCTTGCGCCGACCGGGCCCGCGTCCATCGCGGCAGCACACCGCGGCCGTCTCGTAACCGGAGGAGAACGTTCAAATGGCAGAAGTGATCAAGACGGGGGACGTCGGTCTCCTCACGGGCAAGGTTGCAGTGCTCGGCTACGGCAGCCAGGGCCATGCCCACGCCCTCAACCTCGCCGACTCGGGCATCCACGTTGAGATCGGCCTCAAGGCCGACAGCACCTCGCGCGCGGCAGCCGAGGAGGCGGGCCTCGTGGTCAAGACCGTCGCCGAGGCCGTCAAGGACGCTCAGATCGTCGTGCTGCTCGTCCCGGACGGCACGCAGAAGGCGCTCTACGAGGACGAGGTCGCCCCGAACCTCGCCCCGGGTGCCGCGCTGCTCTTCGCGCACGGCTTCTCGGTGCACTTCGGCCGGATCACCCCGCCGGAGGGCCATGACGTGATCATGGTCGCCCCGAAGGGCCCGGGCCACATCGTCCGTCGTCTCTACACCGAGGGCTACGGCACGCCGGCGCTGATCGCCGTTGCGCAGGACGCGAGCGGTCACGCGCGCGACCTGGCGCTCGCCTACGCCGCCGCGATCGGCTCGGGCCGCGCAGGGATCCTCGAGACGACCTTCAAGGAGGAGACCGAGAGCGACCTCTTCGGCGAGCAGGCCGTGCTGTGCGGCGGCGTCACGCAGCTGATCCGCTACGGCTTCGAGACGCTCACCGAGGCCGGCTATCAGCCCGAGATCGCCTACTACGAGTGCCTGCACGAGCTCAAGCTGATCGTCGACCTGATCTGGGAGGGCGGCCTCGAGCGGATGCACTACTCGATCTCCGACACCGCGGAGTACGGCTCACACGCCGTCGGCCCGCGCGTCGTCGACGAGCACGTGAAGGAGAACATGAAGAAGGCGCTGACGGCGATCCAGGACGGGTCGTTCGCAGCCGAGTGGATCGAGGAGATGGATCGCGGTCGCCCGAGCCTCGCCGAGTACCGGCGCAAGCTCGGCGAGACGCAGATCGAGCAGGTCGGCAAGCGGCTGCGTGCACTTGGCCACCGCGAGACGCAGGGGACCGATGGCGTCAGTTGACGTCCCGGTAGCACTGCTCGGCTACGGCACGGTCGGAGCGGCTGTCAACCGGCTGCTCAACGATCAGGCGGACGACATTGAACGCGCAACCGGGCACCGGTTGCGCGTCGTCAAGGCGCTCGTCCGTGACCTCGACAAGGACCGCGGGTTCCCGGCGGACAGCGACGTGTTGACGACGGACATCCACGACATCCTCGGCGACCCGTCGATCTCGATCGTCGCCGAGGTCATGGGTGGCGTCGAACCTGCAGGCGGCTACGTGCTCGACCTGCTTCGGGCCGGCAAGCATGTCGTGACCGCGAACAAGCAGCTTGTCGCCCGGCGGGGAGCGGCGCTCTTCGAGGCCGCCTCCGGCGCCGGCGTGCAGCTGCGGTTCGAGGCCAGCGTCTGCGCCGCGATCCCGGTGATCAAGGTGCTGCGCGAGTCGCTCGTCGTCACGAACGTCCACCGGGTTCTCGGGATCGTGAACGGCACGACCAACTTCATGCTCACCGAGATGGAGAAGGGCATGACCTATGCCGAGGCGCTCGCCGAGGCGCAGCGCCGCGGCTTCGCCGAGGCCGACCCGACCGACGATGTCACGGGCGCGGATGCGGCCGCCAAGATGGCGATCCTCGCGACAGTCGCGTTCAACTCGCGCTACGCGATCGAGGACGTCGACGTCGTCGGGATCGACCGGATCGACCCGCTCGACGTCGCTGCTGCCCGCGAGCTCGAGATGGTGATCCGCCTCGTCGGTGCCGCGCGCCTCGTCGACGGCCACGTCGACGTGCGGGTGAGCCCGGCATTCGTCGATCGCCACCATCCGCTCGCCGCGGTCGAGGGCGCCTTCAACGCCGTCATGCTCCAGGGCGACGCGATCCGTGAGATCACCCTCGAAGGTCCCGGCGCCGGTGGCGTCGAGACGGCCTCCGCCGTGATCGCCGACATGGCAAGCGTGATCGGCACGATGGGCACCGGATTTCTGCAGAACGACGCGGTCTGGCGGGCGCTCCCGCGGCTCGCGCAGGGTGAGCACCGCTCGCCGTACTACTTCCACCTTGCCGTCGACGACCGCCCGGGAGTACTCGCACGTGTCGCCGATGCGCTTGCCGAGCAGGACGTCTCGATCGCCCGGCTCCTCCAGCACCAGACGGTCGACGGTGCGGCGCTCCACGTCGTGACCCACGAGGCGCGGCAGGGCTCGCTCGACGCCGCGCTCTCGACGATCGCTGCGCTGCCGGAGGTGCGCCGCAAGCCCCTGCCGTTCCCGGTCGTCTCCGACCGTGGTGTTGCGGAGCTCGGATGGGAGTGATCGCCCTTCATCGCGACCGCCTGCCGGTCGGTCCGAACACGCCCGAGCTGACACTCGGCGAGGGGGGCACGCCGCTGATCCGCTCCAGGCAGCTCGGCGAGCGGCTCGGCGTCGAGCTGTACTTCAAGTTCGAGGGGATGAACCCCTCCGGAAGCTTCAAGGATCGCGGCATGGTGTTCGCCGTCGCGAAGGCCGTCGAGGATGGCGCGACGGGCGTCGTCTGCGCGTCCACCGGCAACACGGCCGCCTCGGCCTCCGCCTACGCGGCGCACGCGGGTCTGACCGCAGTCGTCCTCTGCCCGGCCGGTGCGATCGCCCCGGCCAAGCAGGCGCAGTCGCGCGCGGTCGGTGCACAGTTCCTCGAGGTGCGCGGCTCGTTCGACGACGCCCTGCGCTCGTGCCAGGAGCTGGCAGGCCGCGGCGACTTCGCTCTCGTCAACTCGCTCAACCCGAACCGGCTCGAAGGCCAGAAGACCGCAGCGTTCGAGATCAGCGCCGCGCTCGGCCGCGCGCCGGACGTGCTCGCCCTGCCCTACGGAGGCGGCGGCAACACGGTGGCCTACAACAAGGGCTTCGCCGAGGACGGCGTGCGCCCGCGGGTGCTCTCGGTGCAGGCCGAGCACCGCGCAACGACGCTCGCCTCAGCGATCCGCATCTCTGAGCCGGCCCACGCGCACGAGGTCGCCAGGCTCGTCGGCGAGGAACGGGTTGAGATCCTCACCGTCTCCGACGCCGAGATCACCGCGGCGTGGCTCGAGATCGCCCGTACCGAGGGAATCTTCTGCGAGCCGTCGTCGGCCGCAGGCGTCGCAGGGCTCGCGCACGCGAAGCTCGAGCCCGGCAGCACCGTCGTCTGCGTGCTCACCGGCCACGGCCTCAAGGACACCTCGGCCGTCGAGTCGCTCACCGAGCCCCCGACCCTCGTCGACCCGACCGTCGAGTCGATCCTCGCCGGGATCCGCCGATGACCGACGCGATCCTGGTTCGGGCTCCCGCGACGAGCGCCAACCTCGGCGCCGGGTTCGACTGCGCCGCAGCGGCGTTCGACCTCTGGAACGAGATCGAGGTGACCCCGTCGACCGGTGAGCCGCGCGTTGAGCTCGCCGGCGAAGGGGCCGACGAGCTGCCGACCGGCCCGGATCATCTGGCGCTGCGCGCCTTCGCGCTCGTCACGCCCATCGAGGGCCACCGCTTTCGCTTCGTCAACAGGATCCCGCTCGAGCGGGGCCTCGGCTCCTCCGCGGCGACCGTCGCCGCCGGCGTTGTGGCGGGACTTCTCGCCTCGGGCCAGGAGGTGACGCCGGAGCGCGTCCTCGAGATCGGTCTGCCGCTCGAGGGGCACGCCGACAACCTCGCCGCCGCCGCCTACGGCGGCGTGTGCCTGATCTGGCGCGACGAGACCGGCTCGCGTGCCGTCCGTCTCGCCGACGACCTGCCGCTCGCTGCGATCGCCGTCGTCCCGTCGAGCCGCGTGAACACGAACGAGTCGCGCTCGCGGCTCCCGGCGACGCTCACCCACGGCGAGGCGACCACCGCCGCCGCGCAGGCGGCGCTCCTCGGTGCGGCCGTCGCGTCGGGAGACGCGACACTGTTCGCCGCGTCGTTCCACGATGTCCTGCACGAGCCGTTCCGCGCGCCCGACGCGCCGCTGCTCGACGAGCTTCGCTCGAACCCGGTGAGGGGATCGGCCGGCGTCACGCTGTCCGGCTCCGGCCCCACCGTCGTCGTCTGGGTCGAGAAGGACAAGGCAGCGCAGGCCGCCGCCGAGATCCAGAGCCGTCACCCGGATGCACGCGTCCTGTCCCTCGGCATCGCCCAGCAAGGAGCCTCAGCATGAGCGTCTACTCGAACCCGACCGATCCCGCGAAGCGCCGCAGCGCCGGTCTCACCGACGGCGTCGACCGCGCGCCGGCTCGCGCGATGCTCAAGGGCATCGGCTTCACCGACGAGGATCTCGCGCGCCCGCTGATCGGCGTCGCGACGACGTGGATCGAGACGATGCCGTGCAACTACAACCAGCGCGAGCTCGCCGTCTACGTCAAGGAGGGCATCCGCGCAGCGGGCGGCACCCCCGTTGAGTTCAACACGATCTCCGTCTCCGACGGCGTCTCGATGGGCACGACCGGTATGCGCGCGTCGCTCATCTCCCGCGAGGTGATCGCCGACTCGATCGAGCTCGTCTGCGAGGGACACCTGCTCGACGGTCTCGTCTGCCTCGTCGGCTGCGACAAGACGATCCCTGGCGCCCTGATGGCGCTCGCGCGGCTCGACATCCCGGGTCTCATCTACTACAGCGGCTCGATCGCTCCTGGCCGCTTCCGCGGCAAGGACGTGACGATCCAGGACGTCTTCGAAGCTGTCGGCAAGCGCGCGGCCGGGACGATGACCGACGAGGACGTCCACGAGCTCGAGAGCTGCGCCTGCCCGGGTGCCGGCGCGTGCGGTGGCCAGTTCACCGCGAACACGATGGCGACGGTGATCGACTTCCTCGGCATCTCGCCGCGCGGCTTCTCCGGCATCCCGGCGACGAACCCGGACAAGATCGAGGCCTCGCGTGCGGCCGGCCGGATCGCCATGGACGCCGTGCACAAGGACATTCGCCCGTCGCACATCCTCACGCGTGAGGCATTCGAGAACGCGATCGCTGCGGTCGCCGGCACCGGTGGCTCGACAAACGGCGTGCTGCATCTGCTCGCCGTCGCGCGTGAGGCCGGGATCCCGCTCGAGCTCGACGACTTCGACGACATCGCCGCACGGACGCCGATCGTTGCCGACATCAAGCCGTTTGGCCGGTACGTCGCAACCGACGTCCACGCCGCCGGCGGCGTCGGCCTGGTCGCGCGCGAGCTGATCGGGGCTGGCATGATCCACCCGGACGAGCGCGGCGTCGACGGGATGACGCTCGGTGACCTCGCGGCCGCGGTTGTCGAGCGGCCGGGACAGGACGTCGTCGTCTCCTACAAGACTCCGATCAAGCCGACGGGCGGCCTCGCGATCCTGCGCGGCTCGCTCGCGCCTGAGGGCTCCGTCGTCAAGCTCGCAGGTCACGAGCGGCTCCTCCACAAGGGGCCGGCGCGTGTCTTCGAATCCGAGGAGGAGTGCTTCGCGGCGGTCAAGGCACGGTCGATCCATGCCGGCGACGTCGTCGTCATCCGCTACGAAGGCCCCGCCGGCGGCCCTGGGATGCGCGAGATGCTGCACGTCACGGCGGCGCTCGTCGGCGAGGGGCTCGGCGAGGACATCGCGCTCATCACCGACGGCCGCTTCTCCGGTGCCACGCACGGCCTGATGGTCGGCCACGTCGCGCCCGAGGCGTTCCGTGGCGGCCCGCTCGCCGCGGTGCAGGAGGGCGACACGATCATCCTCGACATCGCCAACCGACGTCTCGATCTCGACATCTCCGAGGAGGAACTCGCGACGCGGCTCGCAGCGTGGACCGCTCCGGACCCGCGGTACAAGCGCGGCGTCTTTGCGAAGTACGCCTCCGAGGTCAGCTCTGCGTCCGAAGGCGCGGTGACCTCGTAGTGCGGCGGCAGGCTCTAGTTGCCGAGCAGCTTCTTGATGGAGCGCGTGGCCTGGCCGATTCGCTGCTCGTTCTCGACGAGCGCGAAGCGAACGTGGCCGTCTCCACCGGGGCCGAAGCCGATGCCTGGGCTGACCGCCACCTCGGCCTCGCGGGCGAGCAGCAGGCTGAACTCCAGGGAGCCGAGATGAGCGTGGCTCTCGGGGATCGGCGCCCAGGCGAACATCGTTCCCTTGGGCGGCTCGATCTCCCAGCCGGCGCGGGCGAGCCCGGAGACGAGCGCGTCGCGGCGGACACGGTAGATCTCGTTGACCTCGAGCGGGTAGTCGGCAGCCTCACGCATGGCGACGATCGAGGCGATCTGGATCGGCTGGAAGGTTCCGTAGTCGAGGTAGGACTTCAGCTTCGCGAGCGCGGCGACCACGTCGGCGCGGCCGAGCGTGAAGCCCATGCGCCAGCCGGCCATGGAGAAGGACTTCGTCAGGCTGTACAGCTCGACGGCGACGTCGAGCGCGCCCTCAGCAGCCAGGATGGACGGCGGCCGGTGGCCGTCGAAGGCGATGTCCGCATAGGCGAAGTCGTGCACCAGGATGAACTCACGTTCGCGGGCCAGGTCGACGAGCGACTGCATCAGCTCGGGCGTCGCGACGGTCGTGGTCGGGTTGTGCGGGAAGGAGACGATCACGACGCGCGGCTTCGGCAGCTCGGCGCGGACGGCCTCCTCGATCGTGGCCAGGAAGTCGGCGCCCTCGAAGCAGCGGGCGTGCACGACGGTCGCACCGGCAAGACGCGGAGCGACGAGATGGATCGGGTAGGCGGGCGACGGAACGACGCACGTGTCGCCGGGCTCGAGCAGCACCCACATGAGGTGGGAGAGACCCTCCTTGGCGCCGATGGTCGAGACGACATGGCGCTCCGGATCAAGGGTCACACCGAAATGGCTTTCGTACCGCTCGCAGATGGCCTCGCGCAGATTCGGGAGACCGCGGCTCGAGGAGTAGCGATGGTTGACCGGTTTGAGCGCGGCCTCGGCGAGCTTTTCGACGGCAATTCCGGGCGACGGAATGTCCGGGTTGCCGAACCCAAGGTCGATGATGTCGCGGCCCTCACGGCGCAGTTCTCGCTTCAGGTCGTTGACCGTTGCGAAGACGTACGGGGGCAGATCATGAATCCGACGGAATTCCATAGCCGCCCTCAGTCTAAGGAGACTCGTTATGTCAGTTGACGTTCTACGGTGTCGTGTGTGCGAAACCGAGTACCCCGCAGTGGCGAATGGCATCTGCGTGCGGTGCTTCGGGCCGCTCGAACCGGTCTACGACTGGGACGCAATTTCCCAGCGTGTGAGCCGTGAAAGCATCGAGGCGGGGCCCATGTCGCTGTGGCGCTACGCGGACTTCCTGCCCGCCACGCCGCCGGCTGACGCCGCCTACGGCCCCGGGTGGACGCCGCTTGTCCCCGCACCGCGTCTCGCGGCCGCCGTCGGTGTTCGAGAGCTCTGGCTGAAGCTCGACCTCGCGAATCCGACCCACTCGTTCAAGGATCGCGTTGTTGCGGTCGCGTCCGCGAAGGCCGTCGAGTTCGGCATGGAGACGCTCTCCTGCACCTCGACGGGCAACCTTGCGAACTCGGTCGCGGCGCGGGCTGCCCAGCTCGGGATGCCCGCTGTCATCTTCTGTCCGGCCGGACTCGAGCCGGAGAAGATCCAGGCGACCACCGTGTATGGCGCACGTATCTACGGCGTCAACGGCAGCTACGACGACTGCTCGCGGCTCGCGAGCGAGCTCGCGGGCGAGGTCGAGTGGGGCTTCGTCAACGTCAACCTGCGCTCGTACTACGCCGAGGGGTCGAAGACGCTCGCGTTCGAGGTGATCGAGCAGCTCGGCTGGGAGACGCCGGATGCGATCGTTGCCCCGATCGCATCGGGTGCGATGTTCTCGAAGCTCTGGCAGGGCTCGCAGCAGTTCCAGCAGCTCGGGCTGATCGACACGCCGCTGCCGCGCCTGTACGGCGGCCAGGCGGAGGGGTGCTGCCCCGTTGCGACGGCCTTCTCCGAGGACCGGCGCGTGTCGCCCGTGCGCCCGAACACGATCGCCCGGTCGCTTGCGATCGGCAACCCGGCCGACGGCGACCTCGCGATCGCGACCGCGCGTGCCTCCGGTGGCGCGATCTACTCGGTGCCCGAGGACGAGGTTGGCGCGAACATGGCTCTGCTTGCCGAGCTCGCCGGGGTCTTCGGAGAGACGGCGGCGGGTGTCACGATCGGTGCTCTCCGCGCCGCCGCAGCCCGAGGTGACATCGGTGAGAACGATCGCGTCGTTGCCCTGATCACCGGAAGCGGCCTGAAGACGCCGGCCGCGGTCGCCCCGTACGTGACGGGATCGATGATCGAGATCGAGCCCGACGTCGACGCGCTGCTCGAGGAGCTCGGGGTGATCGCATGAGCGACTCCGTCGTTCGAGGGATCCGCGACGAGATCGACGCGATCGACCGGAGCCTGATCGACGGGCTGAACCGGCGCATCGAGATAGTCCGGCACCTGCACGACTACAAGGTCGAGCACGGTCTGCCACTGCGCGATCCGGGTCGCGAGGAGTCGATGGTCGTCGAGCTCATCGCGAGCAGCAGCGGCCCGCTCTCACCTGAGGGAATCGCCGACTTCGTGCACAACGTCCTCGACCTGACACGGAGGGAGATCCACGGTGACTAAGACCTTCGTCTGCCTGCCCGGTGACGGGATCGGGCCAGAGGTGATGAGCGAGGCTGTCCGCGTGATCATGGCGCTCGGGTACGGCTTCTCCGAACAGCCCATCGGTGGCGCTGCGATCGACACCTACGGCAAGCCGCTCCCGGTTCACACGATGGCGGCCTGCGCCGGTGCCGACGCGGTGCTGCTTGGCGCGGTCGGTGGCCCGCAGTGGGATCACCTTGGTGGCGTTCGCCCGGAGGGCGCGCTGATCCAGCTGCGGAAGGAGCTCGACGTGTACGCGAACCTCCGCCCGGCACGTGCCGAGGGCGTCGACCTGTTGATCGTGCGCGAGCTCGTCGGCGGTCTCTACTACGGCGCGCGTGGCACGCGTGAGGACGGGGTCGTGTACGACACACTCGAGTACACGCCGGCTCAGGTCGAGCGCGTGGCACGCCAGGCGTTCGAGTTCGCACGGCGCCGCAGCGGCCGTCTGCTCTCTGTCGACAAGGCCAACGTGCTCGAGACCTCGCGGATGTGGCGGTCGGTCGTGACGAACGTCGGCCTCGAGTACCCCGACGTCGAGCTGAGCCACGGCCTCGTCGACAGCGTTGCGATGAACCTCGTCATGCAGCCCGGGTCGTTCGACACGCTTGTGATGGAGAACACCTTTGGCGACATCCTCTCGGACGTCGCTGCCGGCGCGACCGGCGGTCTCGGACTCGCCGCCTCGGCGAGCCTGGGCGACAAGGGGCCGGGCATCTTCGAGCCTGTCCACGGCTCGGCTCCGGACATCGCCGGTACCGGCAAGGCAAACCCGACGGCGATGCTCCTGTCGCTTGCACTCGCGCTCGACTACGGGCTCGGCGAGCCCGACCTGGCACGGGCGGTCGAGTCGGCCGTCGCGACGGCGCTCGAGACCATGCCGACCCACGACGTCGGTGGAACCGCGACGACGTCGCAGTTCGGCACTGCCGTGCTCGACGCACTCGGGAAGCGCGTCCCGCTGAGCCAGCTGCCATGAGCCATGCCGTCGCCCAGGTGCGGTCGTGCCGGTGAAGGCCGCCGTCGGAGCGGTCGTCGGGTATCCGGGGCCCGCGGGCAGTCACAGCGCTGCTGCGGCCACGCTGCTGACGCCCGCGGGGGCGACGATGGAGCCACTTGCGAGCTTCAACGCGGTCATCGAGGCCTGCGTCGAGGGCCACGTGCAGTTCGGCGTGCTCCCGATCGAGAACTCTCTGCACGGCCCTGTGGGTGAGACGCACGACCTCCTCTACGAGGCCCCGCTCTCGATCGTGGCCGAGGTGGTCATGCCGATCGTGCACTGCGTCGTTGCGAAGGGCCCGGTGGCGCTCACAGACATCCACACGCTGCGCTCCTACCCGGTGGCGTTTGACCAGTGCCGCGACCTGCTCCGCTCACTCACGGCCCGCTGTCTGCCGGCCGCGACGACCTCTGACGCCGCGAGGGAGGTCGCCGAGTCCGGCGATCTCGGCGAGGCAGCAATCGCGAGCCGCGAGGCCGCCGAGCACTACGGGCTGACGGTGATCGCGGAGGACGTCGGAGACCGTCCGGCGGCGTTCACGCGGTTTGTCTCGATCGCGCCGTACACGCGCCTCGATGTCACGGCTCGCGCGCGCACGGCGATCTCGTTCGTCACTGACCACCGCCCGGGCGCCCTCGTGGGTGCGCTTCAGCCGTTCGCCCATCACGGGCTGAACCTGGTGCAGCTGACCTCGCGGCCGATCCCGCACTCCGCCTTCCGCTACCGGTTCGACGTCGTCCTCGACGGCCACCCGCTCGACCACGGGATGCAGACCGCTTTTGTCGAGATGCGCGAGTGGACGCGCGAGATCCGCGTGTTCGGAAGCTACGCCGCCACGGTGGGGGATCACTGATGGGCAAGACCCTCTTCGAGCGGATCTGGGAGTTGCACATCGTCGAGGAGCGCGCGGGTGAGCCGACGCTGCTCTGGATCGACCTCCACCTCGTCCACGAGGTGACCTCGCCGCAGGCGTTCGAGTCACTTCGCCTCGCCGGCCGCCAGGTGCGCCGCCCCGACCTCGCGATCGCGACGATGGATCACAACGTTCCGACCGAGCCAGGCCCGATCCGCGACCTGATTGCGAAGGCGCAGCTCGACGCGCTGCAGGAAAACTGCGCAGCCTTCGGCGTGCCGCTGAACCCGACCGGGAGCGGGCGCGAGGGGATCGTGCACGTGATGGGCCCCGAGCTCGGCCTGACCCAGCCGGGGATGACGATCGTCTGCGGCGACTCGCACACCTCGACCCACGGCGCGTTCGGCGCGCTCGCGTTCGGGATCGGCACCTCCGAGGTCGAGCACGTCCTTGCGACCCAGACGCTGCCGCAGAGCCGACCCAAGACGATGCTGATTCGCTTTGAGGGCGAGCTGCCGTTCGGCGTGACCGCGAAGGACATGGTGCTCGGCGCGATCGGCCGCATCGGCGTCTCCGGTGGCCAGGGCTACGCGATCGAGTACGCCGGCCCGGCGATCGAGGCGCTCTCGATGGAGGGCCGCATGACGATCTGCAACATGTCGATCGAGGCCGGGGCGCGCGCGGGGATGATCGCGCCCGACGAGACGACCTTCTCCTATCTGGCCGGCCGCCCCGGCGTGCCGAGCGGGGCCGATTGGGACGCCGCGGTCGCGCGCTGGCGCGAGCTGCGAAGCGACCCGGATGTCATCTTCGACCGCGTCGTCGAGATCGACGTGGCCGCACTCACCCCGCAGGTGACGTGGGGGACGAACCCGGGGATGGTCGCGCCGATCGACGGCGTGGTGCCCGACCCGGCCGACTTCGCCGATCCGGCCGACCGCGAGGCCGCCGAGCGGGCGCTCCACTACATGGATCTCGTCCCCGGCACGCCGATCGAGGAGATCACGATCGACCGCGTCTTCATCGGCTCCTGTACGAACGCCCGGATCGAGGATCTGCGCGCCGCAGCCGCCGTCGTCGACGGGCACCAGGTCGCCGCAACCGTGCGTGCGATGGTTGTTCCCGGCTCGGCGAAGGTGAAGCGCCAGGCCGAGGCCGAGGGGCTCGACCGCGTGTTTGCCGACGCGGGCTTCGAGTGGCGTGAGGCGGGCTGCTCGATGTGTCTCGGCATGAACCCCGACACGCTCTCACCAGGCGAGCGCTGCGCCTCGACCTCGAATCGCAACTTCGAAGGCAGGCAGGGCGCCGGTGGCCGCACACATCTCGTCTCACCGGCGATGGCCGCAGCCGCTGCGATCCGCGGCAGGTTCACTGACGTGAGGGAGCTCGGATGAGGCCGCTGACCGTCGTCACGAGCCGTGCTGCAGTCGTCGATCGCGCCGACATCGACACCGACCAGATCATCCCGAAGCAGTTCCTGAAGCGCATCGAGCGCTCCGGATACGGGGAGTTCCTGTTCTTCGACTGGATGAAGGATCCCGAGTTCGAGCTGCACCGCCCGGAGTACCAGGGCGCCGAGATCCTGATCGCCGGCCGCAACTTTGGCTGCGGCTCGTCGCGCGAGCATGCCGCCTGGGCCCTCGAGGACTACGGCTTCCGCGTCGTCCTCGCGCCCGGGTTCAGCGACATCTTCCACACGAACGCGATCAAGACCGGGATCGCCCCGATCGAACTGCCCGAGGCGTCGCTCGCCGCGCTCAAGGCCGCGGTCGCCGGACGCAACGAGCTGACCGTCGACCTGGAGTCGCTCGCGATCACCCATCTGGACGGCCTGCGCGTCGAGATCACGTTTGATCCGTATGCCCGCGACACGCTCCTGCGCGGCCTCGACGACATCGCACGCACGCTCAAGCGTGAGGACGCGATCGCTGCCTTCGAAGCGGGCTACGCGCCCCGGTTCGACACGCGCACGCTTGGATAGCACGGCCCAGGCGAGAGTCGGCCGGCATCACGATGCTGAGATGCGTTGATGCCGAAGGCGCGAACGACCCTCACGATCGATGAATCTGTCCTGCGTGCAGTGAAGGTTCGGGGCGTGCGCTGTTCTCGACCCAAACGTCCTGATCGCCGCGGTCATCTCGCGCAGCTCATCGAACGGTGGGTTCACGGGGGATTTCGAGTCTGTGGTCTCGCCTCTCCTGCTCGCGGAGCTTGGACGGGCTCCTGCCTTTCCGAAGCTCCGGGCTCACGTCTCGGCGCGTGACGACGCGGCGCGCGGCGGGTCGGGATCCGACGCGTCGCGGTTGCCGTCCTCGACCGAGCGCAGGTTCGCGTACTCGACCGACTCCTCGTGCTGGTACCCGAGAACTTCTTGCGCAAGCCGGTACCACGCCTTCCAGCTTCTGAGCTTCACAGCGGGCATCTGCAGACGTTGTAGCCCACCGGATGGTTGCGAGGGTGTGGCGTTCTTGGAACAGGCTGTCGGGCGCCTTCCCGTTGAAGTGAGCACGAGGGGGAAGACGCCTACAGCCGTAGGGGGCTACATCAGAAGCGCGCCGCCGTCGACGACGATCTGGCTGCCGGTCATGTAGCTCGCCATGTTGGAGGCGAGGAACAGCGCGACCTTGCCGATGTCGTCGGGCTCGCCCATGCGGCGCATCGGGATGCGCTGCATGAACGCCTCGACCGCTGCTGCGGCGTCGGCTCCCTGCGGGCCGCCTTCGTTCATAGCAGCGACTCCCGGCGTTGCGACGCCACCGGGGGCAATCGCGTTGATCGCGATGCCGTAGGGCGCGTACTCGAGCGCGGCGTTCTTGGTGAAGCCCCAGGCGCCGTGCTTGGAGGCGTCGTAGTGCGCGAGGCCGACCATCGACGGATGGAGCGCGTCGATCGACGTGATGTTGATGATCTTGCCGCCCAGCCCCTGCTCGACCATCGCCTCCGCGGCGTACTTCGTGCAGAGGAAGAGCCCGCGCAGGTTGACGCCGATCACGCGGTCAAACAGCTCGGCGGTCATCTTCCGGATCGGCATCGAAGGGAAGATGCCGGCGTCGTTGACGACGATGTCGAGCCCGCCGAGCTCGCTCCGAGCGAAGGCGAAGAGCGCCTTGACCTGGCTCTCGTCGGCGACGTCGACCTTGAAGTGCCGCGCAGTGAAGCTATCGACCTCGAGCGCCTTGCACGCGAGGACGCCGGTCTCATCGTCCATGTCAGCGACGAGAACGGAGGCTCCCGCCTGTGCCAGCCGTTCGGTGATTCCCCAGCCGATCCCCTTCGCGCCGCCCGTGACCACGGCAACCTTGTCCGTCAGGTCAAGCAGCTCCGCGAACGGAGTCAGAGTCGGGGACGTGGTCATCGTGCTCATCACGACCTCCTCAGCTAGTTCTGCCTCGATCGTGACGGCAGGCGAGGCCGCGCGACTCCGGGGGCCCACTGAATCCGGGGGTGGGAGACTACGGAGGAGTCGTCAGCGGGGCGTCGTGCGCGCGAGCGCGACGATCGAGCGGAGCGACTCTCCGACCGCCACGACCTCACCGACGACCAGGAGCGCGGGGGATTCAAGCTCGGCGGCGACGACCGCAATGTCGGCGAGCGTTCCGGTGGCCGTCTCGCTGTCTGCCTGCGTCCCACGTGCGATGACAGCGGCAGGCGTCGTGGCCGGCTTGCCTGCCGCGACGAGGGCCGACGCGATGCGCTCCAGGTGCGTGACGCCCATGAACACGACGAGCGTGCCCGGTGTCTTAGCGAGGTGGGTGTAGTCGAGCTGCTCACCCTTTGCCGAGTGGCCGCTGACGAGGGTCACCTGCGCGGAGACGCCGCGGTGGGTAATCGGGATGCCTGACGATCCCGGGACGGCGCTCAGGGCGGACACACCTGGGACGACCTCGAACGGGACATCTGCCTCGGCCAGCGCGAGTGCCTCCTCGCCGCCACGGCCGAAGACGAACGGGTCGCCGCCCTTCAGGCGAACAACCTCGAGGCCCTGGCGGCCGAGATCGACGAGCAGCTCGTTGAGCTCCGCCTGGCGGACGTCCTCGCGCGAGATCAGCACGGCGTCGTCGGGAGCCTCGTCGACCAGCTCCGGGGCGACGAGGACGTCGTAGACGAGCGCCTCGCACGACCTGATCAGGTCGAGGCCCTTCGCGGTGATGAGCCCCGGATCGCCCGGGCCGGCGCCGACGAGGTAGACGGTCATGCGAGCCGCTCCGTGACGACGTCCTCGAAGTAGTCGCGCCGCTCCTCGTACGTGGCGAAGCGCTCCTTCACCGCAGGCCGCATAGCGCGCAGCTCCTCGGCGAGCGTGGCGTGTTCGGGGCGGATCATCGCGGCGAACTGGCTGCGCAGCCGCTTGGCGAGCGCCGGCGAGGCGCCGCCGGTCGAGACGGCGACCGCGATCGGCCCCTCGCGATGGACAGCGGGGAGGATGAAGTTGCAGAGATCGGGTACGTCGGCCACGTTGCAGAGCATCGCGCGCCGCTCCGCATGGGCGTGGACGCGCTCGTTGACTGTGCGATCCGACGTCGCGGCGATCACGAGGAACGCCCCGCGGAGGTCGCGCGAGCGGTAGCGGCGACGCCGCCAGGTCACGTCGAGCTCCGCAAACCCCGGGTGGAGATCGGGAGAGATGACCGTCACGCTTGCACCGCACACCGCCAGCCCGCTCGCCTTCTCGAGCCCGACCGCACCGCCGCCGATCACGACGCACTGCTTCCCCGCCAGGTCGAGGCAGGCGATGTAGTGCTGCGCTGCGCTCATGGCGGGGAGGCCGTCATCTCAGTCGATCGTGCGGTCCGGGGTGATGCCGTGCTCCTCGGCGTACGCGTTGACGAGCGTCTCGACGGCGGGGATACCTTCCTTGAAGGCGTAGTTGATCGTCACGAACGGCTGCCACTCGTCGGTGATCGCATCCTCGGGGAGGATCGCGTCGACGGGGCACTCCGGTTCACAGGCGCCGCAGTCGATGCACTCCTCGGGATCGATGACGAGCATGCGGCCGGTCTCATGGATGCAGTCGACCGGGCAGACGCTCTGGCATGAGATGTCCTTGATGTCGATGCAGGCTTCGCCGATGATGTACGTCACGGTTCCTAGGCTCCTATCGTTGCTAGTCGGGCTCCGGCTCGACCGAGCCGCAACACGATCTCGTAGTCCTCGGTCGAGATCGTCACTCCATATTCTCCAGGTCCGACGACATTGACCGACACCTTCTCGATCGTGCGCCCTTCGAGAGCCGTCAGAGCCTCGGTCAGATCGCGTGTCGACTGGGTCAGCTCGCGCCCGAGCGGCAGGCGCCGGTAGAGCGCGAGAGCCGCCTGCTCGCCTTCCGGGCCGTAGACGGAGCG
This sequence comes from Actinomycetes bacterium, assembly GCA_037142875.1. Taxonomy (GTDB): domain Bacteria; phylum Actinomycetota; class Thermoleophilia; order Gaiellales; family Gaiellaceae; genus PALSA-600. The sequence goes on from JBAWZV010000006.1 coordinate 22,031, forward strand.
GACTCTGCCGGTCTGCAGGCCGAGCTCGAGAAGCTCGGCCAGGCCGTCCGCATCGGCGCCTCCGATCTCGCCCTCGTCGACCGCTGCGACGATGTCGGCGAGCCGCAGACGGCGTGTCTCGTCCTGGACCATCGCGAGGACGGCCTGCGCCTCGGCGCGGGCGACCTCGGCCGCCTCGCCGCTCACGCGGACAGTTGACTCAGACATGCGCCTCGGCGGCGTCGCCGAGCAAGGCGTGGAGCTCGTGCTCCAGGCCGCCGCTCTCGATCGAGCAGTGAATGCCGCACTCCTTCGGAGCGTTCGACTCCCACCACCAGCGCCCGTTTCGCGACGGCTCGTCCGGGGCGGTTGCCCGCGTGCACGGCGCGCAGCCGATCGACTTGTAGCCCTTGTCGTAGAGCGAGTGATACGGCACCTCGCGCTCGCGGATGTACTCCCAGACCTCATCCTCTGTCCACTCGGCGAGCGGGTTGAGCTTGATCACCGCGCCGTGGTCGTGGTCGATCTCGACCTTGCGGATGTTCGTGCGGCTCGCCCACTGGTCCCGACGCAGGCCGGTCACCCAGGCGTCGAGGGAGTGGAGATGCTTTGTGAGCGGGCGAACCTTGCGCACGTTGCAGCACAGGAGGCGCAGGTCGACCGATGTCGAGAAGAGGTCGACGCCATGCTTGCCCGTCATGCCCGAAACCTCGTGCGCCTCGGGCTGCACCAGGGTGAGCTGGAGGCCCGGGTAGCGGGTGCGGAGGCGGTCGGCGAGCTCGAGCGTCTCGTCCGGCAGGCGGCCCGTGTCGACGCTGAAGACGTTGATCAGCGGGTCGATCTCGTAGGCCATGTCGATGAGCGCCACGCTGTCGGCCTGGAACGACGTCGAGACGGCGATCCGGGAGCCGAACTCCTTGATACCCCACTCGATCAGCGCCTGAGGCTCTTCGCCCTCGAACTGGATCGAGAGCTCGCCGGCCTCCAGTTCGTCGATCAGTTCGTACGTGCTCATTCCTCGGCCTCCTCGCGTTGGCGTACCTTCGCCGGCTCGAGTCCAGCCAGCGCGCCCATCTCCTCGTCGCTTGAGCGGCGAGCAAACGACACAAAGCTCTCGGCCGGCTCACGGTGCGCGAGCCACCCGGCGATCAGTCCTTCGACAGCTGCCTCGAGGCCTTCGGTCGGGACGCGGCGGAACATCGCGCGGCCGATCTGCGGCTCGGGGCCGAGGCTGCCGCGGACGAAGATGTCGTAGGCCTGGCGCCGCACCCCGCCCTCATCGCGGGACGTCGTGCCCTGGAAGCCGAGGTCGCCGACCCAGTGCTGCGCGCAGGCGTGCGGGCAGCCGTCGAGGTGTAGCCGCAGCTCCGCGATGTCGTTACCGAAGCGCTCCTCGAGATGGTCGATCAGGCGGTCGAGCCGTGTCTTCGTCTCGGCGACCGCGAAGTTGCAGTGCGGCTCGCCGGTGCACGCGATCGAGTTGCCGCGCACCGGGTTGACGTCGATCGGGAAGCCGATCGCGCCCACGGCGGCGATCACCTCGTCGACCTGGTCGTTCGGGACGCCCGTGACGATGAAGTTCTGCTGCCGGGTCAGGCGGATGTCACCGCCGAAGCCTTCGACGAGGTTCGCGATCGCGATCATCTGGTCGCCGGAGATCAGGCCGAGGTGAACCGGGAAGCCGATGTAGGAGAGGCCGGCGTGGCGCTGGGCATGCACGCCGAGGTGGTGCGAGGGCTCGACGTCGATCTTCGGGAGCGCGTAGTCCTCGAGTTTGCGGCCGAGGCGGGCCTCGACGCGCTCGCGCATGCCATCGGCGCCGATGTCGTCGATCATGAACTTGAGCCGGGACTTGACGCGCGAGACGCGGTACTTGAGATCCTCCGACCACGCCGAGGTGATCGCGCCGAGAATCTCGTTTGCCTGCTCCCTGGGGATGAAGACGTTCATGTCTTTCGCGATCCGGGGGACGGAGGAGAGCCCGCCGCCGACGTGCACCGCGAAGCCCTCACGGCCGTCGCTGGTGACCGTGCCGATCAGCGAGATGCAGTTGATCTCCGGGGCGTTGCAGCGGTCTGCGCAGGCCGAGATCGAGTACTTGTGCTTCCGCGGCAGGTTGGCCCAGTCGGGGTTGCCGTAGAAGAGGTCGGCCGCCGCGGTGACGACCGGCGAGGCATCGAAGAGCTCGTCGGCCGCAAGCCCCTGCACGGGGCAGCCGGTGATGTTGCGGACGGTGTCGCCGCACCCGCCGGCCGTCGTGATGCCGGAGCGGTCGAGGTGCGCGAAGACGTTGGGAAGCTTCGCCAGCTCGAGGTAGTGGAGCTGGATGTTCTGGCGGGTCGAGAGCTCACCGACGCCGCGGCCGTAGAGGTTCGAGACCTCGCCGATCGTGCGGAGCTCGTGCGTCGACATCTGCCCCGACGGCACCTTCACGCGAAGCATGAACGTCCCGATCTTCGGCTTGTCGTGGTAGAGGCCCCACCACTGCAGGCGGACGATGTCCTCCTCGGCGACGCTCTCGTACCCCTGCGCAATCAGCGCGGGCAACTCCTCGCGGATGCCGAGCGGCGCCTTCTCACGCTTCAGCCGCTCGACGGGATTGCGCTTGAGGACGAGCTCCCAGTCGACAGGGGGCTTCTCGATCGCGCTCATGCGCGACCGCCGACGGGCGAGCGAGGGCTGACGGAACGTGCCACGGCGGCCACTCTAGCCAGCGCGGTACAAAAAGTAAAGTTTTGATACCTGATGCGGCCAAAGTCACTTTACTTTCTGCAGTAGTTCGGCTACCTTGGCGACGCGTCACCGCAGGTTCAAGGCGTGCAGCTCCGACGTGCCGACCGCCCCTCTCCCTCCTTGTCGGTCGGCACGTCGGAGCACTTTCTCTAGGGTTTCGAGTGTGAGAGTCCTCGTCCGCGAAGAGATCGCCGAAGCCGGAGTCGAACTTCTCCGTGCGAATTTCGACGTCGATGTCGACTACGACAGCGACCTCGCGGAGATCATCGGCCTCTACGACGCGATCATCATTCGCTCCGCGTCGAAGCTCACGGCCGAGCTGATCGCGAAGGGCGACAACCTCAAGGTGATCGGCCGCGCCGGCGTCGGTGTCGACAACGTGGACGTGGACGCGGCGACGCGCCGCGGGATCGTCGTCGCGAACGCACCGGAGTCGAACGTCATATCGGCCGCCGAGCACACGATCGGGCTCCTTGTCGCTCTCGCTCGCAACATCCCCCAGGCGCACGCGGCACTCGTTGAGGGTCGATGGGAGCGCTCGAAGTGGGGCGGCGTGGAGCTGGCCGAGAAGACGCTCGGCATCCTCGGGTTCGGCCGGATCGGGCAGCAGGTCGCCCGCCGCGCGCTCGGACTCCAGATGCGCGTCATCGCCTACGACCCCTTTGTCTCTGCCGAGCGGTTCAAGGAGGTCGGTGTCGAGTCGGACACGATCGACGGCGTCCTCGCCCGGGCCGACTTCCTCACGCTGCATCTGCCGGCAAATGCCGAGACGCGAGGGCTGATCGGGACCGAATCGATCGCGAAGATGCGCGACGGCGTCCGGATCGTGAACGCCGCCCGCGGCGATCTCGTCGACGACGACGCGCTGATCGCCGCGCTCGAGTCGGGCAAGGTCGCCGGTGCCGCGATCGACGTCTTCACGAAGGAGCCCTACAGCGGCCCGCTTCTGACCGCGCCGAACATCGTCCTCACCCCGCACCTCGCAGCCTCGACTGACGAGGCGCAGGACAGGGCAGGCGTCATCGTCGCCGAGCAGGTGGTCGCGGCGCTGAGCGGTGGTCTCGTCACGAACGCCGTCAACATCCCGACGGTCGGCGCCGAGGATCTCAAGGTGCTCGGCCCGTACGTGCCACTCGCGGCAAGCCTCGGGCGGCTCGCCCTCGAGCTCGTCCACGGGGAGACCGAGAAGATCTCGCTCGAGTACTACGGCGAGCTCTCGGAGCACGACACCCGCCTCCTGACGGTCGCCGCACTGAACGGCGCGTTCAAGGGTCGCTCTGACCAGCCGGTCAACTACGTCAACGCGCCGCTCGTGGCCGCCGAGCGAGGGATCGAGGTCGTCGAGGAGCGCAGCCGCTCGGCGCGCGACTACACGAACCTGATCGCCGTCTCCGCGGGCGAGGCCCGCGTCGCCGGCACGACGATCGGCAAGGATCACCGGCAGTGGCTCGTATCGGCCTTCGGGTTCGACATCGAGATCGAGATCGCGCCACGGATGATCTTCCTGCGCTACGACGACGTGCCGGGCGTGATCGGCCGCGTCGGAACGTTGCTCGGCCAGGCCGGCGTGAACATCGCGAACCTGAACGTCGCCCGCAAGATTGAGGAGGGGAAGGCGCTGATGGTGCTCTCCCTCGACACGCCTGCGTCCGCCGAGGTGCTCGCAGCACTCGGCCACGGTGCAGACGACGTCATCCTCGTCGGCATGGAGTAGCCCCCGCCGGGGCTCTCGGCCCCGCCGCTGCGCCCCGATCGCCCGTTCCGGCGACCCGTGACGGTTTGTGTACCATCCCGGCCTGGTCGTGCACCGTGATGGGGTGCGGCCGAGGCATTGAGGCCTCAGGAGTCCTTTTCAGGCTCCTGGGGCTTTTTTTGTGGTCAAACGCGAAGGAGGAGGCATGGTCAAGGTAGAGGCGGTGGTCATCCGGGAACGGATCGAGACTGTCATCGACGCAGTCGAGGAGGCCACGGGCCACGTCGGCGTAACCGTGATCGAAGCCGTCGGCCATGGCCGACAGCGGGGAATCACGCACGAGTATCGGGGTCGGGTGTTCGAGTCGCGCTTCCTGCCGAAGGCGCTCCTCACCTTCCTCGTCAAGGACGAGATCGCCGACGCCGTTGCGAAGGCCGTCTCGGACGCTGCGCGCAGTGGGCATGAGTCCGGCGACGGGATCTGCTGGCTGACGCCGGTTCAGAACGTCGTGCACAACCGCACCGGGAAGCTTCTGGAGGAGGTGGACGCAGGTGTCTAGCCTCGTCGCAGACGCCACCAACCCGCAGCTCCTCGTTGCTGCGAGCACCATCTGGATCGTCGTCACGGCCGTGCTCGTGATGTTCATGCAGGCGGGCTTCGCGTTCCTCGAGGCCGGTCTGACGCGGATGAAGAACGCCGGCCACATCGCCGGCAAGAACGTCCTGATCTTCGCCGTCTGCTCGATCGTCTACTGGGCAGTCGGCTTCGGGATCGCCTTCGGTGACGGCGGGAACGCGCTCTTCGGCGGCTCCGGGTTCTTCCCGTCGGTGAACGACCTGACGAGCGTGCCGCTCCTCGCGGGCGACGCCTACAACGGTGCGTTCAGCTGGTTTGCCGAGGTACCGGGCGCAGGCGGCTACCTCTTCGAGGTCGTGTTCGCCGGCGTCTCGCTCGCGATCGTCTGGGGCTCGATGGCCGAGCGGGCCAAGCTCTGGGTCTACTTCGCGTTCGGGATCGTCTTCACGGTGATCTACTCGATCACGTCGCACTGGATCTGGAGCCCGGACGGCTGGCTCTTCAAGGGCACGCTCGCCGACAAGATCGGTCTCGGCACGCTCGGAATGCAGGACTTCGCCGGGTCGACCGTCGTCCACTACCAGGGCGCGCTCGCAGCGCTCGCCGGGGCGCTGTTGCTCGGCCCGCGGATCGGCAAGTTCGGGACTGACGGCCGCGCGAACGCGATTCCGGGCCACAACATCCCGTACGCCGTGCTCGGCACGTTCATCCTCTGGTTCGGCTGGTTCGGCTTCAACCCGGGCTCGACGCTCTCGGTCGACTTCGGCGGGTTCGGCTTCTTCGCCTACGTCGCAACGACGACGAACATCGCTGCGGCGGCAGGCGCTCTCGGCGGCATCGCCACGTCGATGATCGTGCTGAAGAAGCCCGACCTCTCGATGATGCTGAACGGCGTGATCGCCGCGCTCGTTGCGATCACGGCAGCGTCAGGGTTCGTCGCCCCCTGGGCGGCAGTCGTGATCGGTCTCGTCTCCGGGTTCATCGCCGTTGTCGGCGTGATCTGGGTCGAGGGTCGTGGTCTCGATGATCCGATCGGTGCGGTTGCAGTCCACGGCATGTCCGGTGTCTGGGGCACGCTCGCCTGCGGTCTGTTCACCGTGCCGGTGCTGGCGACGAACCTGGCGACCGGCCAGGGCGGGCTCGTCTACACCGGCAGCTTCCGGCAGCTCGGTGTGCAGGCGCTCGGTATCGCGGTCGTCGGCGCCTGGACGTTCTCGGCCTCGTTCGGGAGCCTCTGGGTGATGAAGAAGATCTGGGGCATCCGTGTCCACGAAGAGGCAGAGACCCTCGGTCTCGACGTCTCCGAGCACGGCATGTGGGGCTACCCCGAGTTCTACATTCCGGTTCCGGGCGGGTACGGGACGGAGTCGCACGGCTCGATGATGGGTGCCACCTCGCACTCCCACGCTTCGAGCGCACCGGTGGTGCCTCCGCCTACTCCGGCATAGCGTCGCTCTATGTGGGGCGGGACGGCTCTAGGGCCGTTCCGCCCCACCTGCGACTGCAGGCAGGAGGATCACGGTCGCGCTTGCGCCGACCGCGGTGTCGAGGCCCTGGAAGAGGCGAACGTCGGAGCCGTCGACGAAGACGTTCAGAAACTGCGGCAGTTCCTCACCCTCGAAGATGCGGGAGCGAAGTGACGGGTACGTCGCGATCAGATCCTCGAGCACCTCGCGGACGGTCGTGCCGGCAGCCTCGACGTTGCGGTTGCCGCCAGCCTCGGGGCGAAGGATCGGCGGGATGCGGATCGTCGGCACGCCCGGAAGGTTACCCTGACGCCGCGATCGCCCCGGCGCCATCCGGCCGGAGGTCTTCGAGGCGGTCGATTCGGGCAAGCGCAGGCCAGAGCTTCATGCTTGCCCCCGCAAGCCCGATCGTGACGGCGCCTCCTGCGACGACCGAGGCGACGGTGCCGAAGAGCGCTGCCGCTGCGCCTGACTCGAACGCACCGAGCTCATTTGAGGCGCTGATGAACACCATCTCGACTGCAAGGACCCGACCTCGAAGCTCGTCAGGGGTTGCGAGTGCGACGGTCGCTCCGCGGATGTTCATCGAGTACATGTCGACAAAGCCGCTGATCGCAAGGGCGAGGAGGGAGAGCCAGAGCCAGTTCGAGAGCCCGAAGACGACCTGGGTCGCGCCGAAGATCGCAACCACGATGAGGAGAGTCCGCCCGGCATGGCTCCTCAGCGGTCGATGGGCCAGGAGCACGCCGGCCGCCACCGCGCCGACCGCTGGCGCGCTGCGGAGCAGGCCGAGACCTGCAGGCCCGGTATGGAGAATCGTGCGTGCGAAGACCGGCGCGAGGGCGATGGCCCCGCCGAACAGGACCGCAAACAGGTCGAGCGTGATCGCGCCGAGAAGCACGGGCGTTGCCCGGATGAAGCGGATCCCCGCAAAGACGCTGTTGAGGCTCAGCGGCTCCGACAGCGGCGTCGACCTGGGCTCGTCGACCGCGAGAATCGCGACGACGCCGAGAGCGAGCATTCCGACTCCGATTCCATAGACGAGCTGCGGCGAGACGATGAAGAGGAATCCACCAAGCGCGGGTCCCGTGATGACGGCGATCTGGAAGGCGATCGCTCGGAGCGCCATCGCGCTCTGGATGATCTCGTAGGGGACGACCATGGCCGGCAGGGCACGACCAGGCGGGATCCCGATCGCTGCAGTTGTTCCGGTTGCGGCGGCAAGAGCAAGGAACGGCCAGAGCTGCCGCGCTCCCGAGAGCGACACGACGAGAAGCAGCGCGACGACACCCGTCTCGAGGAACGTCGCGATCGCGAAGATGCGCCGACGAGAGAACCGGTCGGAGAGATGCCCGGCCGGAAGAGCGAGGAGTGGGAGCGGAATGAACGTGCAGAGACCGACGAGTCCGAGATCGAGCGCCGAGCGGTGGATCGCGTAGACCTGCCAGCCGACCGCAACCGCTGTCATCTGCGTACCGAAGTTGCTCACGAGCAGCGCGACCCAGAGCAGTGCGTAGTCGCGGCTCCGGAGCGCAGGCGGAAGTCGCCTGCGGAATCGAGCCCCCATCATCCACCCAGTATGGAGAAAGGGCGCCGGCTGCCCGGCTCCCGCTCTCAGTCGTCTTCGGCGAGGATGCGGTAGAGCGCACGACGGGCATCGTTCAGAACCTTCGCGGACCCGTTCGGGCATGCCTTCGCCTGTCAGCTCCCACGGGCGGCCGAACCGCTCGCGGTGCTCATCGAGATGGGCTCGTCCGGCGTCGGTGAGCTGAGCGGTCGACGATTTCCGCGTACGGCGCTTCGCTACGGGCGCCGTGCGCGCCTGCTCTCTCTCACGCGACGTATCCTGTCGCGATGAAGGTCGTCCTCCCCGACGGGAAAGAGCTAGAGCTCGCAGACGGTGCAACCGGCCTCGACGCGGCGCTCGCGATCGGGCCGAAGCTCGCCGAGCAGGCCGTTCTCGTCCGTGTAGACGGCGAGATCCAGGACGTCCGGGCGCCTCTGCGCGACGGGCAGGCGATCCGGTTTCTGACGACGCGCGACAAGACCGACCCCGACGCCCTCGCCGTGCTGCGCCACTCGAGCGCGCACCTTCTGGCCGAGGCCGTCCGGCGCCTGCACCCCGGCGTGAAGATCGCAATCGGCCCGCCGATCGACAACGGCTTCTACTACGACTTCGAGTTCCCCGAGCCGATCAGCGACTCGGCGCTCGAGCAGATCGAGGCCGAGGTGCTGCGCGAGATCGCCGAGGGTCGCACGTGGTCGCGTGAGGAGATCAGCCGCGACGAGGCGAAGGTGCGCTTTGGTGCCGAGGGCGAGACCTACAAGGTCGAGCTCGTCGACACGGCCGAGGGCGACATCTCGCTCTACACCCAGTCCCACGACGGTGTCGAGGAGTTCACAGACCTCTGCCGTGGGCCGCACCTGCAAGACGCGAGCCCGATCAAGGCCTTCAAGCTGACCTCGCTGGCCGGCGCGTACTGGCGCGGAGACGAGCGCAACGCGCAGCTCACCCGCATCTACGGCACCGCCTTCTACGCCCAGGCAGACCTCGACGCCCACCTCGAACGCCTCGAGGAGGCACGCAAGCGCGACCATCGCCGCCTCGGCGTGCAGCTCGACCTCTTCCACTTCTCCGACCTCTCACCCGGCTCGCCGTTCTGGCACCCCAAGGGGATGGTGATCTGGAACGTGCTCGAGGATCTGCGCCGTCGCGAGAACGCGGCCCGCGGCTACGTCGAGGTGCGGACGCCCCAGATCTACGACAAGGAGCTCTGGGTCACCTCCGGCCATTGGGAGAAGTACCGCGAGAACATGTTCACGTTCGCCTCGGAGGAGCGCGAGTTCGGGCTGAAGCCGATGAACTGCCCTGGCCACTGCGCGCTCTACGCGCACGGCACCGTGAGCTACCGCGAGCTGCCGCTCCGCATGGCAGAGGCCGGAGTGCTGCACCGCGACGAGCTCGCCGGGGCGCTCCACGGCCTCCTGCGTGTCCGGATGTTCTCGCAGGACGACGCCCACATCTTCTGCACCACCGAGCAGGTCGAGGACGAGGTGCTCGGCTGCCTCGACTTCGGCTACTCGATCTACGAGCGGCTCGGGCTCGAGATCCGCGTCGAGCTCTCGACCCGCCCCGAGAACAAGCTCGGCACCGACGAGGAGTGGGACGCCGCCGAGGGCGCGCTCGCCGCTGCCCTCGACCGCCGGGGCATCGCCTACACGGTGAACGCCGGGGACGGTGCGTTCTACGGCCCCAAGATCGACCTGCACATGCTCGACTCGCTCGGGCGCGCCTGGCAGATCGGCACCGTGCAGCTCGACTTCCAGCTGCCGCAGCGCTTCGGGCTCACCTACCAGGGGGCCGACAACGTCGAGCACACCCCGGTGATGATCCACCGCGCGCTGATCGGCTCGTTCGAGCGGTTCATCGGCATCCTGATCGAGCACTTCGGCGGTGCCTTCCCGTACTGGCTTGCGCCCGTGCAGGTGCGGGTGCTCCCGGTGAGCCCGCAGCACCGCGAAGCAGCCCAGGCGCTCGTGGCGAACCTGCGCGGCGCTCGCGTCGAGATCGACGAGTCGGCGGAGACCGTCGGCAAGCGAATTCGCAACGCAGAGCTCGACAAGATCCCGTTCACGGTCGTCTACGGCGACGCCGAAAGCGACGAGTCGCTGGCGATCCGAGAGCACGGCGGCGGACAGTCGACAAGGTCGCTCGCCGAATTCCGTGCATTGCTTGCTAGTCTGTCCGTTGACAAGTAGGGGCGGAACCGTTCCTCACCTCCTGGCTCGCGCTTCGGAGGTTCAACCAAGTTGGGTTGAGACCGGTCCCGGTCGCTGCTTGTCAGCGGTTTTTCCATTTCCGAAGGAGGGACATCTCAGCTTGGTGACGCAGATTTGAGACCACGTCGGTTCTCGTTCGAGCCGCCGCGCCGCCCGGAGCCGCAGGCTCGGATCAATGATGGGATCCGTGTTCCCCGTGTGCGCCTGATCGGCGAGGAGGGGCAGCAGCTCGGGATCAAGACCAGCGACGAAGCGCGTGCGTACGCCTTCGAGAAGGGTCTCGATCTCGTTGAGGTCGCCGCCCAGGCCGATCCGCCCGTCGCCAAGGTGATGGACTACGGCAAGTTTCGCTACGAGCTCGAGCAGAAGGCGAAGCAGGCGCGGAAGAACCAGACTCAGATCCACGTCAAGGAGATCAAGCTCAGACCCAAGATTGGTATTCACGACTACGAGACCAAGCGAGGCCATGTCACCCGTTTCCTGAACCAGCGGGCGAAGGTCAAGGTCACGATCATGTTCCGAGGCCGCGAACGCGAGCATCCGGATCGCGGTCGCGACCTCCTGATGAGGCTCGCCGAGGACATCAAGGAGCTCGGAACGATCGAGCTCCAGCCGCTCCTCGAAGGTCGCAACATGACAATGGTTCTGGCGCCGACGAAGAACGCAGGGGTGAAGAAAGATGCCGAAGATGAAGAGGAACTCGGGAGCGAAGAAGAAGTTCAAGGTGACGGGGACGGGCCGTCTGCTGCGCCGGAAGGCGGGGCAGAGCCACAACCTGGAGACGAAGTCGCCTAAGGACAAGCGGTCGTTCAGCAAGGACCTGAAGGTTGCCGAGAGCAACGTCAAGGCTGTCAAGCGGCTCCTGGGAATGAGGTAGCGATATGCCCCGCGTAAAACGATCCGTTCACGCGCGCAAGAAGCGCCGCAAGGTTCTTGAGCAGGCCAAGGGGTACTGGGGCCTCAAGAGCACGAACTACAAGTACGCGAAGGAGCAGGTCGAGCACTCGCTCGTCTACGCCTACCGCGACCGCAAGAACAAGAAGCGCATGTTCCGGCGTCTCTGGATCACCCGCATCAATGCTGGTGCGCGTGCCCACGGGCTCTCGTACAACCAGTTCATCTCGGGGTTGAAGGCTGCCGAGGTCGAGCTCGACCGGAAGGTGCTCTCCGATCTCGCGGTGCACGATCCGGCCGCTTTCGCCAAGCTCGCTGAGCAGGCGAAGGCCGCCCTCGCAGGCTGATCGAGTCCGAACGCCAGGCGGAGATCTTTCTTCGCCAGGCGGACTCGTGTGACGGGCGATCGCCGCTCTACGCTGCGCTCTGCCGGCAACTCGCCGGCAATGCGCGCGTGGCGGCGATCGCCCCAGATCTCCGTTGGGACTTCCCGCTGCGGCTCCTCGGGGCGCTGCACTGGCTCGTCCTCGGTGGTGAGGCGTCCTGGGACGGCATCGATGGCGCACTCGAACGACACGCTGAGACGCTCGCCCGTTTCACGGCGGAGCAGAAGGTGCAGACCAACGAGGTCGGACGGGCCTGGGCTCTCCTGCCGGGGCTCCTGAGTCTCGGAGAGCGTCGGATCGACCTCGTCGAGCCAGGCGCGAGCGCTGGCCTCCTGCTGTGCCTCGACCGCTACCGCTACCGCTACGCGGCGGGCTCCTGGGGCGACGGCGATCTCGAGCTCCAGGGGCAGGAGCGAGGGCGCCTGCCGGAGCCGCTGCTCAACCAGCCGCTTGAGATCGTGCGGCGACGAGGCATCGACCTCTCGCCCGTCGACGTCTCGGGCGATGACGGTGCCCGGCTCCTGCGCGCGTTCGTGTGGCCGGGGCAGGAGACACGGTTCGAACGGCTTGACGCCGCGATCGACGTCGCCCGCGCCACGCGGCCGGAGCTCATCCGCGGCGACTACCTCGACCGGCTGTCTGAAGTTCTCGCCGACCGCGGCGACGGGCTGACCGTCGTCCTGACGAGCCTCACCACCGCCTACCTCGACGAGGAGCGCTACCAGACCTTTCTACGGGTGCTCGCTGCGGCAGGCGCCCGGGCGCCGCTTGCGTGGCTCTCGCTCGACAGTCCCCGCCACGGACCCCAGTTCGACGGCGCGGCGCTCGACCTGACCGTGTGGCCTGGTGGGGAGACGCGTAGGCTCGCGCACGTCGACTACCACGCTGCCTGGCTCGACTGGCTGTGATCACCTCACCCGACAACGAGAAGCTCAAGCTCGTCCGCAAGCTCCACGACCGGCGCTGGCGCGAGAAGCTCGGCCTCTTCTTCGTCGAGGGAGAGGATCTCATCGACGCGGCGACCGTCAAGCCCGTCGAGCTGCTCGTCGCGGGAGAGAACGTCGATCCTGGCCTGCTCGCCGACGTCTCGACAGCCGGACACGCACCGCGCGTGATCGCGATCTATCGCCGCGGCGACCTGCCTGATCCCGCGCCACGGGCTGTCACGCTTGCACTCTGGCGCGTCGCAGACCCTGGGAACGTCGGAACCCTGATCCGCGCAGCCGATGCCTTCGGCGGAGCCGTCGCTCTCTCGGCGGGCTGCGCCGACCCGACGAGCCCGAAGGCGCTGCGTGCCTCAACCGGCTCGATCTGGCGGGTGCCGCTCGTTCCGTTTCCGTGCGACGGCGCGTCGCGTCGTGTCGCTCTCGTCGCCCACGGCGGTGAGCCGATCGATGGCCTCGACCTCCGCGGCGAGCTCACGTTCCTCCTCGGCGCCGAGCGCGACGGGCTGCCCGACGAGATCGGCCGCGAGCTCGAGGCGCGAATCCCGATCGACGGCGCCGAGTCGCTCAACGTCGCCGCCGCCGGGGCGATCGCGCTCTACGAGTGGCGGCGCCAGAACGTCTGAGCCACCACCCTGCGATGAGTCCTCGCGTCGGGTACCGCTCCCCCGCCTGGTCGGCGAGGGTCTGCGTCAGGCCAGCTTGTGGCAGACCCAGATGGCGTCCTCGTGGTCATCCCACGGGGTGCCGTCGAACCAGCCGTAGAGGCCCTCAACGGCGAAGCCCTCCTCGGCAAGGAGCTCTCGCCACTCGGCGATCGCGAGCCACGCGAGCGACAGCTCGGCCTCGACGCCGTTGCCACGCACGCGGAGGATCAGCATTCGCCGCTCGTCGTCCCAGTCGGCCCGCTCGAAGATGCCCGGCTCCCGTTCGAGCCAGCGGCCGTGTGTCTCCGCGACGTCGTCCTCGCCCGGACAGAAGACGTCGAACACGAAGAGCCCGCCAGGCTCGAGGAGTCGATGCACGGCCCGGAGCGCGAGGCGTCGGTCCGCGTCGGTCTGCATGTGGAGGAGCGTCCGGAACGGGATCGTGACGAGCGGGAACGTCCCCTCGACCGGCGGATCGCGGAGGTCGCCGTAGCGCAGGTCGACCTCGACTCCCGCGAGCGCCGCCTGCTCGCCCGCGACAGCGAGCATGCCCTCCGAGGAGTCGACGCCGATCACTGCGACCCCGGCGAGTGCGGTCGGCACCGCGAGACGGCCGGTTCCCACTCCGAGCTCGACCATGCGGGGGCCTGCACGGCGTGCGTGGTCGACGTAGAACTCGACGTCCTCGACGACGCTCACCGACCAGGGGTCGTAGAGCCGGGCGATGCGATCGTAGGACGACACACCGCTATGCTGCCCGTTGTGAAGGCACTGGCACGGTCGTTCCTGTTTAGCGCGCCCCGGTTCGAGGCCGGGGCAGCGGCGACCGCCGTCTGACCTTCCGTTCTCGACCGGGGCCTACGCCGACCGCCGCCCCCGTGACCATGGAGAACCAATGAACTGGCAAGAGCACGAACAGCAAGCGATGCAGGCGATCAACTCCGCCACGACGGCGACGGAGATCGAGGATGTGCGCGTTCGATTCCTGGGGCGCAAGAGCGAGGTCGCCTTGGCGCTGCGCGAGGTGCGAGAGCGCGAGACCGGCGCGCTGCTGAACGGCGTGCGCGGTCGCGTTGAGGGCGCGCTCGCCGGACGTGAGTCGGCGCTCGCCGCCGAGGAGCTCGACCGGCGGCTGCGCGACGAGGTGGTCGACGTCACGCTGCCGGGCGACGAGCTGCCGCTCGGGCATCTGCATCCGATCACCCAGGTGCGGCGGATGGTCGAGGACGCGTTCCTCGGTCTCGGCTACGAGGTGCGCGACGACCGTGAGGTCGAGACCGTCGAGTACAACTTCGACAAGCTCGCCTTCCTGCCGACCCACTCGGCTCGCTCGCCCCGCGACACCTTCTTCTTCGACGACACGCACGTGTTGCGGACCGAGACGAGCCCCTCGCAGATCCACATCCTCGAGGAGAAGCCGCCGCCGATCTACATGGTCTCGATCGGGCGCGTCTATCGCCGCGATGCGATCACGGCGACGCGGTATCCGATCTTCCACCAGTTCGAAGGGCTGGCCGTCGACAAGGGGCTGACCCTCGCCGACCTCCAGGGGACGCTGCTTCACGTCATGCGCGCGCTCTACGGCCCCGACCGGCGTGTCCGCTTCCGCACCCACTACTTCCCGTTCACCGAGCCGTCGATCGAGCCGGACGTCTCCTGCGGGATCTGCGATGGCTCCGGCTGCCGCACCTGCAAGTTCTCCGGCTGGGTCGAGATGGGCGGCGCCGGCATGGTCGACCCGCGCGTCTTCGAGAACGTCGGCCTTGACCCCGAGGAGTGGGGCGGCTTCGCGTTCGGCTGCGGCCTTGAACGCACAGCCCAGCTCCGCCACGACATCCCCGACATTCGCGCGCTCTGGGAAGGCGACCTGCGCGTGCTGAGGCAGTTCTGATGCGCGTCCCGGTCAGCTGGCTGCGCGACTATGTCGCGATCGACATGCCGCTCGCGGAGCTCGCGACGCGGCTCTCCGTCGCCTCTGCCGAGGTGGAGGGGATCGAACGTCGTGGCGTCAGCGACGAGGGCGGCAACCTCGAGCACTTCAAGATCGGCCGCGTCGTCGAGGCCGAGAAGCATCCGAACGCCGACCGGCTCCAGATCACGAAGGTCGATGTCGGGGAGGCCGAGCCGCGCTCGATCGTCTGCGGCGCCTGGAACTTCGGCGTCGGCGCCACGGTCGGCGTCGCGCTGCCGGGGGCGACGCTCCCGATCGGGATCACGCTCGACCGCCGCGAGGTTCGCGGACTCCTCTCCGACGGCATGATCCTCGCCGAGGACGAGATCGGCCTCGGCGGTGAGCACTCGGGGATCATGCTGCTGCCGGAGACCGCGCCCGGGACGCCGCTCGGCGACGTCCTGCCGCTCGTCGACAACGTCCTCCTCGTCGAGTCGACCGGCAACCGCCCCGACCTCCAGTCGATCTACGGCCTCGCACGCGAGATCGCAACGATCTACGACCTACCCCTGGCGGACATGCCCCAGGGCCAGTCCCTGGGGGCGACGCCCGAGGCGCAGGTCGCGATCCGCATCGACGACTTCGTCAGCTGCCCGCGCTACATCGGTCGCCTGCTCGACGACGTCACGGTCGCCCAGTCGCCCATGTGGCTGCGGGCGCGCCTCTTCGCTGCCGGGATGCGCTCGATCTCGAACGTCGTCGACATCACGAACTACGTGATGCTCACGCTCGGGAGCCCGCTGCACGCGTTCGACTTCACGACCCTCGAAGGTGGCCAGATCGTCGTCCGCCGCGCAGCGCCGGGCGAGACGCTTCGCACCCTCGACGGCGTCGACCGCGAGCTCGTCGCCGACGACCTGGTGATCGCCGACGCGCAGCGCGCGACCGCGATCGCAGGGATCATGGGCGGTGAGGACACCGAGATCGGCGAGTCGACGAGCACGGTCCTGCTCGAGGCTGCGAACTTCGACTCGTACGGGATCTTCCGCACGTCCGAGCGTCACCGCCTGCGCAGCGAGAGCTCCGGCCGCTGGGAGAAGGGCGTCGACCCACACGGCGCCGAGCTCGCCGTGAACCTCGCGACCAGCATGCTCCTCGACCTCTGCGGCGCCCGCTGGACGGCGCACACCGACGTGCACGACGGCCTCCCCGAGCGGCCCGTTGTCACCTTCCGTCCTGAGCGCGCCGATGCCGTGATCGGTGTCGCGACGTCGCCCGAGCGCCAGTACGCGTTGCTCGACAAGCTCGGCTTCGACCACGCCGGTGAGACCGTCACCGTCCCGACCTGGCGCGCACGCGACGTCACCCGGGAGATCGACGTCGTCGAGGAGATCGCGCGCTTCCGCCTCGAGGACGTCCCGTTCACCCTCCCCGCACGCCGCGAGATGTTTGGCACCCTCACCCGCGAGCAGCAGCTGCGCCGCCGCCTCGAGGACGCCCTCGTGGGCCTCGGCTTCGCCGAGACCTACACCCCGAGCCTGCGGCCCGACGACGAGACCACCTGGAAGCTCCCCGAGCCGATCTCGGTTGAGCTGACGGCGCTCCGGACAGCGCTCGTGCCCAGCCTGATCGAGGCCGTCGCCCGCAACGTCGACGCCGGTGCGCGTGCGATCGCGCTCTTCGAGGTTGCACGTGTCTACCTTCCCGGCGACGGACCGCTCCCGACCGAGCGCGTGCGGGTCGCCGGCATCACAGCCGGTGGATTTCTCCACGTCAAGGGTGTCGTCGAGGCGCTCTACGCCGCCCTCAAGGCCGATCCGGCCTTCGAGCGTTCGAGCCATCCGCTCTTCCACCCCGGCAAGACGGCAGCGACCGCCGCAGGTACCGTCGGTGAGCTCCACCCTCGCCAGCTCGACGGGGAGTGGGGCGCGTTCGAGCTCGACCTCGACGAGCTCTTCGTCGCCTCACACGAGCCCGTGACGTACACCGACGTGATCACCTTCCCCGCTGTCCGGCAGGACATCGCCGTCTCGGTTGCCGAGGATGTCGCCGCGGGCGATCTCGTGGCGGCCGCCCGAGAGGCGGCCGGGGACGAGCTCCGCGAGATCCGCGTCTTCGACGTCTACCGCGGCGACCAGGTCGGCGAGGGCCGCAAGTCGGTCGCGTTCTCGGTCGCCTACCAGTCGTCCGAGCGGACGCTCGCCGAGGAAGACGCTACGCGGCTTCGCGCTGCGATCGTCGATGCGCTCGCCGCCCGCTTCGGCGCCGAGCTGCGGTAGCTAGACCATCTCGCCGTCGATGTGCCAGACGGGACCCTGTGTCCCGACCGGCCGCGAATCCGAGAGCACCCGGAGGATCCGGACATCTCCGCGAATCCCTGCGGCGTCACACCGCTCGAGGCAGCGAACGACCATCCCTGGCGACGCGCCGTAGCCGAAGCGGCTGGCACTGCGGAAGCGCATGACCGACCCGCCGCTGCCGTTGCGGCGCGGGTTGAGGGGGCCAAGGTGGATGGCGGCCAGGTCGAACCAGTCCGAGGAGTGCAGCTCGATCTCGCCGAGCAGGTCGCTCCAGTCGCCAGGAAGCGTCGCAATCGCTGTCGCCCATGACGCGGCGAGGTTGGCTCCCTCGTCGCCGTCGAGGGCGAGCGGAGCTGCGTCCATTGAGGTGAGTGAGAGGGTGCCGTGGATCCGCTCGGCATCGAGAAGCCCGAGCAGACGGCGGGCAGATCCGGCACTCGGGCCGCTACCGCCGCGGGCGATCCGGAATGCGACAGCGCCGATCTCGCCCTTGAACGGCTGCAGCGGGCTCAGCACCCCGGTGGCCCGTGACGTCTGCCGGGCCTCCTCGAGAGCGAGCTCGATCCGCGCTTCCGTCCACCGCGCAGGGAGGGCGGAGACCAGTTCATCCCATTGACCGACCAGGTTCATGTGTCGAAAACGTACACTGCCCCTCCGTGGCGAAGGTAGAGAAGAAGCGGGTGGTGTCCGCGGAGCGTGTGCGCGACTTCCTCCGCGAGATGCTGCTGATCCGGCGTTTCGAGGAGAAGGTCGAGGAGCTCTTCCGCGGCAGCGAGCTGCCGGGCTTCCTCCATGTCGCAATCGGGCAGGAGGCTGCCGAGGTCGGTGTCTGCGCGGCGATGGAGGACGGGGACGTCTTCGGCTCCACACATCGCGCGCACGGCCACGCCCTCGCGCGCGGCACGCATCCGAACGCATTGATGGCTGAGCTCTACGGCAAGATCGAGGGCTGCTCGCACGGGTACGGCGGCTCGATGCACCTGTACGACGTCGAGAACGGCAACCTCGGCGCGAACGCCGTCGTCGGTGGCGGTATCGCCGGCCTCGTCGGCGCGGGCCTTGCCTTCGCGATGCGCGACGAGCCGCGTGTCGCTGTCGCGTTCTTCGGCGACGGAGCTACGAACACCGGCGCGTTCCACGAGTCGATGAACCTTGCCCAGCTCTGGAAGACGAAGACCCTGTTTGTCTGCGAGAACAACGGGTGGGCGGAGTCCACCCCGGGCTGGCAGCACTCGCCCGTGTGGGAGGACATGTCCAAGCGTGCGCTCGCGTACGACATGCACTCGATCAAGGTTGACGGCCAGGACGTCGAGGAGACGTACGAGAAAGCCCGCGAGGCGCTCGCGTACGTCCGCTCCGGTCAGGGCCCCGTCTTCCTCGATGTTGAGACCAAGCGGATGCACGGTCACTTCATCGGCGACCCGCAGGTGTACCGCTCCGACGAGGATCGAGCTGCCGCCGCAGCCGACGACCCGATCGTCTTGACCCGCGAGCGCATCGGCATCGACGACGCCGAGTGGGAGCTGCTCGAGGCCGAGGTCAGGACGATGATCGACGCCTCCGTCGAGTACGGCCGGAACGGCACGACGCCGCAGCCGGAAGACGCGCTCAAGAATGTGTACGTCTGATGCCTGAGCTGATGTACCGCCAGGTCGTCCGCAACACGCTCGCGCAGGCGATGCGGGCGGACGAGAACGTCTTTGTCATGGGCGAGGACATCGCCGAGATGGGCGGCTCGTTCAAGGCCACCGACGGGCTGATCCACGAGTTCGGCCCCGAGCGCGTTCGCAACACGCCGATCTCCGAGATGGCGATCGTCGGTGCCGGAATCGGTGCCGCGATGCAGGGCATGCGCCCTGTCGTCGAGATCATGTACCAGGACTTCCTCACCCTCTCGCTCGAGCAGATCGTCCTGCAGGCCGCCAAGCACCGGTACATGTCGGGCGGGCAGCTGAAGGTGCCGCTGACGATCCGCACCCAGGGTGGCGCCGGCTGGTCGCCGGGTGCACAGCACGCGCAGCAGCTCGAGGCGTGGCTCGTCCACATCCCCGGGCTCAAGGTGGTCTACGCCGCCACGACCGAGGACGTCGGAGGCCTGCTGCTCTCCTCGATCTACGACGACAACCCGGTGATCTTCTTCGAGCACAACGTGCTCTACGGCCAGAAGGCCGATGTCCCCGAGGTCGTCGAGCCGATCCCGCTCGGCAAGGCGCGCGTCGTGCGTGCTGGCACCGACGTGACCGTGATCGCCACCGGCACGCTCGTGCGCAAGTCGCTCCTGGCGGCCGAGCAGCTCGAGGCCGAGGGAGTCTCCGTCGAGGTGATCGACCCGCGGACGCTCCAGCCGCTCGACGAGGACGCGCTCGTCGAGTCGATCAAGAAGACGAACCGTGCCGTCGTGACACACGAGGCGGTCACACGCATGGGCTTCGGCGCCGAGGTGGCCGCCGTGCTCCAGGAGAAGGCATTCGACTGGCTCGACGCACCGATCGAGCGTGTCGGCGCGAAGTTCGCGCCGCTCGCGTTCGCTCCGGTGATGGAGCAGGCGATCATCCCGCAGGTGGCCGATGTCGTCGCGGGGATCAACCGGACGCTCGGGAGGGGCTGAGCATGGCGACCGACGTCAAGCTTCCACGTCTCGGCCAGGGGATGGAGTCGGGCACGATCGTGCGCTGGCTGAAGGCCGTGGGTGACCCGGTCGAGAAGGGCGATCCGCTCTTCGAGATCGACACTGACAAGGCGACCCAGGAGGTCGAGGCCGAGGCGAGCGGCGTGCTTCTCGCAATCACCGTCGACTCCGGCGAGGTTCCCGTCGGCTCCGTCGTCGCCGTGATCGGCGCCGCGGGGGAGAAGGTCGAGACGGCGAAGCCCGCCGACGTAGCTCCTGTCATCGCAGCCGTCCCGGCGCTCGCCGAACCTGCCCGTCCGGTTGCCGTGGCGGTCGCCGAGGCGCGCAGCGCGATCGCAGCGGTCGCCGCTCCGACGAACGGCGGTCGGATCAAGGCCTCGCCGCTTGCCCGCCGGATGGCGCGCGAGCGCGGCATCGAGCTCTCCGCTCTCGCAGGGACTGGCCCTGACGGTCGCATCGTCGCCGACGACGTCGAGCGTGCCGGCACCGCTCCGGCTGCTCCCGCACCAGCCGTACCAGCACCCGCAACGCCGTTCGTCCCGGGTGAGGTCGATGCGATCCCGCTCACGAGCATCCGCCGGACGATCGCACGCCGACTCACCGAGGCATGGCAGATCCCCGCTTTCCAGCTCACCGTCTCGATCGACATGACGAGCGCGAACGGCCTCGTCGAGCGGTCACGCGCGCTCAATCCTGAGGTGCGCGTCACCGTCACGGACCTGCTCACCAAGGTGTGCGCGCACGCGTTGATGCGGCACCGCGGGGTCAACTCCCAGTTCACCGACGAGGCGGTGCTGCGCTTCCCGAACGCGAACATCGGCATCGCCGTCGCCGCGCCACAGGGTCTCGTCGTGCCGGTGATCCGCTCGGTCGAGCGGCTCACCCTCGCGGAGGTCACGCAGGCGCGGACGGCAATCGTGGCGCGGTCACGCGAAGGCAAGCTTGCGCAGGCCGACCTCGAGGGCGGGACGTTCACGATCTCGAACCTCGGGATGTTCGGTGTCGAGCAGTTCACGGCTGTTCTGAACCCGCCGCAGGCTGCGATTCTCGCGGTCGGTGCGACGGTTGACCGGCCCGTCGCGGTTGAAGGCGAGATTGTCGTGCGTCCGATGATGACCGTCGCGCTGACGATCGACCATCGCGCCGTCGACGGGGCCGAGGCCGCCGACTTCCTGCGCACCGTGAAGACATTCCTCGAGGATCCCGCCCTCGCGCTGTAGTTGATCCGTCGGGGAGACACCCTTGACATTCCGTTCCTGCGCTCGCTGTTGGCGCATGCGTACGGCTGGCATGTCAACCGCGCAGACTCCGACGTCTCGATCTCCCGCTACGTCGATGCCTGGGGCCGCCCCGGAGATGCGGCGCTCGTCGCGATGGATGAGGGGCATTCGGTGGGAGCCTCGTGGTACCGCCTCCTCTCCGAGGACGCACCGGGGTTCGGCTTCGTCGACGACCGGACGCCGGAGCTCACCGTCGTGGTCGTCCCGACCCGCCAGGGTGAGGGGATCGGTGAGCAGTTGCTGGACGAGCTGATCGTCCGGGCAGAGCTCGAGGGGTATCCCGCGATCTCGGTCTCCGTCGCACGAGATGATCAGACCGAGGTGGCGATCTACGAGAGTCGGGGCTTTCTGCCGGTGGCGGAGACGGGCAACGCCGTCACGCTCGTTCGGCGGCTCTCCTAGCGCGTCGAGGGCAGCGGGGTCAGTCTCTGCTCGAGCTGCGGCCGGAGGTTCTCGAACGTCGGCGGGAGCGACAGCCGCTGGCCGAGCGTTTCAAGTGGCTCGTCGGCGGTGAAGCCCGGGCCGAGGGTGGCGATCTCGAAGAGCACCCCGCTCGGCTCACGGAAGTAGATCGACCGGAAGTAGAAGCGATCGATCACCGGAGATGGCTGGCCGCCGATCGAGATGACCTTCTCGCGCCAGGCAAGGTGCTCATCGGTCGGGCAGCCCCAAGCGACGTGGTGCACGCCGCCCGCTCCCGAGAGTCCACGCTCAGGCGGCGGGGCGTCGTAGACGTAGAAGCCACCGCGCTTCTCCCCACGGGCCTCCCAGCCGGGCTTGAAGCCCAGCATGTAGAGGAACGCTGCGCTACGGCTGTGATCGGAGGCATAGGCCCGTACGCCGGCGATGCCACGGAGCGCGTGCTCCTCGGGGATCTCCGGATGGCGGGCAGCCAGGGGCTCGTCGCCCGAGGTGTCGACGATCAGCTCGATCGCAAGGCCTTCGGGGTCGTGGAAGAGCGTTGAGCCGAACGTGCGCTCCCCGCCTGTGCGCCTTGCCCAGAAGTCGAGCGAAGCGTCGGAGGCGACCCGGAACACGACCCGGTGCACCATCCCGTCTCCAGGTCGCGCCGGCGGCGCCCCCGGGTACTCGAAGAACGTGATGTCAGCGCCGGCCGAGCCGCGCTCGTCGGCGTAGAAGAGGTGGTAGACCGTCGGGTCGTCCTGGTTGACGGTCTTCTTCACGAGTCGCAGCCCGAGCACGTCCGCGTAGAACTCGACGTTCTGCGGTGCGTTCCCGGTGATCGCGGTGACGTGGTGGATCCCCTCGAGTCCCATCGCCGGGAACGGTACGCCAGATGCCGGGTCTCTCGCAGATCTCCGGTCGGCGACGGATCCGTCCGGCGCGGGGAGGAGCGCGCGGCTAGCATCGCCGCCTGGTGGACGAGAGGGGATCGAGATGAACTGCGACGTCGTCGTACTCGGCGGTGGGCCCGGTGGATACACGGCCGCGATCCGTGCTGCACAGCTCGGCGCGAAGGTGATCTGCGTGGAGAAGGAGCCCGATCTCGGCGGCACGTGCCTCCGCGTCGGGTGCATCCCGACCAAGGCATGGGTGCAGACGGCGCACTTCCTCCATCAGGCCCGCGACTCGTTTCCGAAGCTCGGTGTGACCGTGGGTGAGCCCGCGCTCGACTTCGAGGCGGCGAACGCCTGGAAGACGTCGATCGTGAAGCAGATGACCGGCGGGGTCGCCTCGCTCTTCAAGGCCAACGGCGTGGAGTGGGTCAAGGGCGCCGGCACCTTCAAGGACGCCAACACGCTTGTCGTCGACAGCGGTGAGGAGATCTCGTTCGGTACCGCGATCGTCGCGACCGGCTCCTTCCCGATGCGGCCTCCGATCCCAGGGCTCGACTCGCCACGCTGCGTCGACTCGAGCGGGCTGCTTGCTCAGACCGAGGTTCCGCGCCGGCTCGTCGTGCTCGGCGGCGGGATCATCGGCTGCGAGTTCGCCTCGATCTTCAACACGTTTGGTAGCGAGGTCACGATCGTCGAGATGCTCGACCGGCTGATCCCCCAGGAGGACGCCGACGCAGCCAAGGAGCTCGCCAAGCAGTTCCGCAAGAAGGGCCTCACCCTCCACCTCGGTAAGCAGTGCACGAAGGTTGAGGACACCGTCAAGGGGCTCGTCGTCCACTTCGGTGAAGGGGAGACCGTCGAGGCCGATCTGATGCTCGTCGCCGTCGGCCGCGCGCCGCTCGTCGAGGGGATCGGGCTCGAGAAGGCAGGGGTTACCTTCGATCGCCGGACAGGGATCGCCACCGATGAGCGCCGCCGCACGAGCGTGCCGCACATCTACGCCGTCGGCGACTGCGCCGGGCACTGGCAGCTCGCCCACACCGCATTCCGCGAGGGTGAGGTCGCCGCCGAGAACGCCCGGGGCCACGACACTGTCATCGACGGCAGGGTCGTTCCTCGCCCGATCTACACCGATCCCGAGATTGCGGGCGTGGGGCTGACCGAGACACAGGCGCGCGAGCAGTACGGCGACCAGGTCGCGGTCGGGACGTTCCCGTGGGTTGCAAATGCCCGCGCGGTGATGCAGAACGAGACCACCGGCTGGGTCAAGTCGATCCACGAGACGCACTACGGTGAGCTGCTCGGGCTCGTCATCGTCGGTCCGCGCGCGACCGACATGATCGAGGTGGGCGTCGTCGCGCTCGATGCCGAGTCGACAGTCGAGACGGTCGCCGACGGGATGGCACCGCATCCGACGCTTGCGGAGGGGATCAAGGAGGCCGGGCTCGTCGCGCTCGGACGGGCGATCCACCTGCCAAACCGCAAGCCGCGCAGCGCCTAGGAGGAGCGTCTAGGCGCGACGGACTCGCGCCGGCAGCGCGAGCGCGAACGCGGCCGCGGCGAGCAGCCCCACGACGACCGCAGCGGAGCCTCGGCCGAAGCCGACCCAGTGCAGCGCGTTCGAGGTGAGGTTCTCTTCGAGCCAGGACGGGCTCGGGCCGTTGACGTAACGCTTGAGCTCACCCCAGATTGCACCGGGGCCGGGAGGGGCGGCGACCGACCAGGTGAGCGTGAGGGCCGTCATCGCGACGATCGAGAGCGCACCGAAAACGGCCGCGACGGGCCGCAGGCGGCTTGCGAGCACCGGAGCCAGGCCGAGAGCGAGAAACGGCAGCGCTGGCACGAGGAACCGCGGGCCGGGAGAGAGACCACCGTAGGGCTTGAAGTAGCCGCTGTTCATCAGCACGAACGCGGCCGTGATCGTGCCGCAGGCGATTGCCTCTGCGCGGAACCGCCGTCCGAGCAGGAAGAGCCCGGCCGCCGCGGCGACGACGATGGGCGAGATCCGGAGCAGACCGCCGCTTCCGACGAAGACCTCGTGGAGCCCGTGCGCCGTCGGCATGTTGATCCCGAAGAAGCCCGATGCCTGCTCGCTCGCGAACTCCTCGGGCACGTAGCGGTAGGAGAGGTGCCATGGCGCTCCGAAGGCCGCCCAGTTGTAGATGCCGAGGAGTGCGACGAGCGGGGCGACCCCGGTGAGGTAGGCGCGGAGAGCGCGGTGCCCGTGGAAGGCGACGTACGCCCCGAGGACAGCCACGGTGATGAAGGCCTGATACTCGACCAGGAATGCTCCGCCTGCGGCCAGGCCGGCGGCGAGAGGGCGTCGACGCCACGCCAGGACGAGCGCGACGAGCCCGAGCGTTCCCGATGGGACGTTCCCGAAGTTCGCCCCCGCAAACGGGGCCATCAGCATGCCGAGCGCGAAGACGACCATCGAGAGTCCGCCGAAACCCGGGGCGAGCCCCTCGGAGATCCGGCCGATCAGGAACGCGCAGAGGAGAAAGAGCAGCCCGCTCGAGAGGACGCGCGCCGCCCAGACGCGCGCACCGTCTGTGGGCGGGCTTGCCACGCCGACGATGGCGGCGGCCGGAACCTCGAGGATCGACAGGCCGGGGGCCTTGTCGGTGTAGAGGTGCCCGCCGTAGCTCGCCTTGTCGCGCGAGTCGGCGAGGCACGAGTCGTTGCTCAGGTGGAGGTGGACGAGCGCCTCGGAGAGACACAGCCGCGAGATGTCCTGCGTGTTGAGCGCTCCGATCGGGCTCAACGTCACTGCGGCGATCAGTGCGAGCAGCAGGGCCTCCCGGCGGGGCGCACGCCACGGGAAGCGGTTGCGTGCCGCTCTGTCCGCGCTCATCGGCACCGGGCAAGCATAGAGCCCGGCCCGGCGGGCCTCACCGCGGGCCGAATCAGCGGGGAAGCGCGGCGAGGAAGCGATCGACCGCAGCGGCGCACTGGCGCCCCTCACGGATCGCCCACACGATCAGAGACTGGCCCCGGCGTGCGTCCCCGGCTGCGAAGACGCCGTCGACCGATGTCGCGTAGGTCGTCGTCGAGGCCCTGGCGTTCGAGCGGGGATCCTTCTCCACACCGAGCTGGTCGAGCAGGCCGCCCTCCGGGCCAAGGAAGCCCATCGCGAGCAGGACGAGGTCTGCCGGACGGCTCTCGTCGGTACCCGGCACGAGATCGAACGGCGGTGTGCCGGTGTTCTCGGCCCAGTGAATCTGCTCGACCTTGCCGTTCCCGGTGAACTTGGTCGTCGAGACGGCAAAGTCGCGCTCACCGCCCTCCTTGAGGGCGTACGGGATCCGGAGCTTCATCGGCCAGCGGGGCCACGGCGTCATATCGTCGGGGCGGCTGACCGGCGGCTCGCCGACGAGCTCGATCTGGGTGACCGACGCGGCACCCTCACGCAGCGAGTGCGCGACGCAGTCAGCGCCGGTGTCGCCGCCCCCGATCACGATCACGTGCTTGCCTGTGGCGGTGATCGGGCCGGGCTCGGGCGCGTTCGTGGGCGACTCACCGAGATCACGTGCGATCGCACGGTTGCGACCGTAGAGGTACTCCATCGCGAAGTGGATGCCGTCGAGGTCGCGGCCAGGCACGGGAAGGTCGCGCGGGACACGAGCGCCCGCGGCGATCACGACGGCGTCGAACTGCGCGCGCAGCTCCTCGGCGGTGATGTCGACGCCGACATCGATGCCAAAGCGGAACTCGACACCTTCGGCACGCAGTTGCTCGACGCGGCGTTCGACGACGCTCTTCTCGATCTTGAAGTCGGGGACGCCGAAACGCACGAGCCCGCCACCTGCCTCGTCTCGCTCGAAGACGGTGACGTTGTGTCCCGCACGGCGCAGCTGCTGAGCCGCGGCCATCCCGGCAGGGCCGGAGCCGACGACGGCGACGGTGCGGCCGGTCTCGCGCGTGGGTGGCACGGGGACGACCCAGCCTTCCTCGAACGCCCGGTTGACGATCGCGAGCTCGATCTGCTTGATCGAGACAGCGTCGCCTTCGCGAATCTCGAGCACGCACGAGGCCTCGCACGGTGCCGGGCACAGGCGTCCCGTCCAGTCGGGGAAGTTGTTTGTCCGGTGCAGCTGAACGATCGCCTCCTGGAACCGGTCTCGGTAGACGAGATCGTTCCAGTCGGGAATCAGGTTGTTGACCGGGCAGCCGTTGTGGCAGAACGGGACGCCGCACTCCATGCAGCGCGCGCCCTGCTCCTGCAGCTGGACGAGCGGAAGGGTTCCGACGAACTCGCGGAAGTCATGCACGCGCTCTGCCGGTGCACGCTCCGGGCTCTCGACCCGCGCGAGCTTCAGGAAGGCTCCGAGCTGTCCCATCAGGCCACCGTCCCGGCGGGCCATGCCCGGTGCCAGGCACCGTGATGGATGTGTGAAATCGTGTGGCTCATGCGTTTGCCGGCTCCGGCTCCTCCGACTCGGTCGTCACGAAGCCCTCGCCGCCGCTCGAGACGGGATGGTCGTCGGAGTAGTGGATCTCGCTGTCGGCGGCGAGCTCGGCGAGTGCGCGTTTGTAGTCGCGCGGCATCACCTTGACGAACGTGGCGAGGGACGCCTCCCAGTCGGCTAGCAGACGATCTGCGACAGCCGAGCCTGTCCGCTCGAGGTGCTCCTCGACGAGGCGGCGGAGGGTCTCGACATCGCCAGCCTCGAGCGGGTCGAAGTCGACGAGTTCGTGGTTGCAGCGGCGCGTGAAGCCGCCGTCCTCGTCCAGGACGTATGCGATCCCACCGCTCATGCCGGCGGCGAAGTTCCGCCCGGTCGGGCCGAGCACGATGACGATGCCGCCGGTCATGTACTCACAGCCGTGGTCACCGACGCCTTCGACGACGGCGCTCGCACCGGAGTTCCGCACCGCGAAGCGCTCGCCGGCAAGCCCGCGGAAGAACGCGCGTCCGGCGGTCGCGCCGTAGAGGACGGTATTGCCGACGATGACGTTCTCCTCGGCAGTGAAGGTGGCTGCCTCGTCCGGGCGAACCGCGACGACGCCGCCCGAGAGACCCTTGCCGGTGTAGTCGTTTGTATCGCCGACCAGCGTGAGCTCGACGCCCTTCGCGAGCCACGCGCCGAATGACTGCCCGGCGGAGCCCCGGAAGGTGAAGCGGATCGTTCCCTCCGGAAGGCCGACGGCGCCATGCGCCTTCGTGATCGCGTTCGAGAGCAGGCCGCCGACTGTGCGGTTCACGTTCCGAATGCCAACCTCGGCGTGGACAGGCGCGCCGTGCTCGATCGCCGGCTTCGCGCGTTCGATCAGCTCCCAGTCGAGAGCCGAGTCGAGCGAGGAGTCCTGGTCGCGGGTGCGCCGCAGCGGTGTTCCGGCAGGCACGTCCGGGACGAGCAGCAGGTTCGAGAGGTCGATCCCGCGGCCCTTCCAGTGGTCGACCGCCTGGTCGGCGACGAGCAGGTCGACGCGTCCGACGAGGTCGTCGAAGCGGCGGATACCGAGCCGCGCCATGATCTGGCGTGCCTCCTCGGCGACGTAGAAGAAGAAGTTGACGACGTGCTCCGGGGTGCCCTTGAATCGCGCGCGCAGGACGGGGTCCTGGGTTGCGATCCCGACCGGGCAGGTGTTGAGGTGGCAGGCGCGCATCATGATGCAGCCGGTTGCGATCAAGGGCGCGGTCGAGAACCCCATCTCGTCGGCCCCGAGCAGGCCGGCGATCACGACGTCACGGCCCGTCTTGAGCTGGCCGTCGGTCTGCACCCAGATCCGCGAGCGAAGATCGTTCATCACGAGCGTCTGCTGGGTCTCGGCGAGCCCGATCTCCCATGGAATGCCAGCCGACTGGATCGACGAGAGCGGCGATGCCCCTGTTCCACCGTCGTGACCGGCGATCAGGACGTGGTCGGCGTTGCACTTGGCAACGCCGGCCGCGATCGTGCCAACACCCATCTCGGCCACGAGCTTGACCGAGATCTGGGCCTCCGGGTTCGCACAGCGGAGGTCATAGATCAGCTGCTTGAGATCCTCGATCGAGTAGATGTCGTGGTGCGGCGGCGGGGAGATGAGCCCGACGCCCGGCGTCGTGAAACGGATCGACGCGATGTACTTGTCGACCTTGTGACCCGGGAGCTGCCCGCCTTCGCCTGGCTTCGCGCCCTGCGCCATCTTGATCTGCAACTGGTCTGCGTTCGCGAGGTAGTTGATGTTCACGCCGAAGCGGCCCGAGGCGACCTGCTTGATCGCCGAGCGCCGTGAGTCGCCGTTTGCCTCGGGGGTGAACCGCACGGGGTCCTCGCCGCCCTCGCCGGTGTTCGACTTGCCGCCGAGGCGGTTCATCGCCACCGCGAGCGTCTCGTGGACCTCGCGGCCGAGCGAGCCGAGCGACATCGCCCCGGTCGCAAAGCGCTTCACGATCTCCGACGCGGGCTCGACTTCCTCGATCGGGATCGGCTCGCCCTCGAAGCGGAAGTCGAGGAGGCCGCGCAGCGTCGCGCGCCGCGCAGCGTCCTCGTTGACGAGCTTGGCGTACTCCTTGTAGGTCTTGTAGCCACCGGCGCGAACCGAGTGTTGCAGCAGCGCGATCGTCTCGGGGTTCCACTGGTGGTGCTCGCCCTCGGCGCGCCAGGCGTAGATCCCGCCGAGCGGCAGCAGGCCGTCGTGTGACGCCGGGTAGGCGCGCGCATGGCGGTCGAGAGACTCGCGGGCAAGCACGTCCGCTCCGATCCCGGCGATGCGGGACGGCGTACCGGTGAAGTGGCGGTTGACGAGGTCTGGCGCGAGCCCGACGGCCTCGAAGATCTGGGCGCCGCAGTACGACGAGATCGTCGAGATCCCCATCTTCGAGATCGTCTTCAGTAGCGCCTTCGCGATCCCCTTGAGCGCGCGGGTCTGCGCCTCCTCGGACGTGAGTCCCGGCAGCGCGCCGTTCTCGACGAGCTCGCCGAGCGACTCGAGCATCACGTACGGGTTGATGGCGGCAGCGCCGTAGCCGACGAGCGTCGCGAAGTGGTGCACCTCGCGCGGCTCACCCGACTCGACGACGAGACCGGCCTGCAGACGTGTGCCCGCACGGACGAGGTGGTGGTGCACGGCGGCCACGGCGAGGAGAGCGGGAACAGCGACCCGGTCGGGGCCGACGAGACGGTCGGAGAGGATCAGGATGTTGGTGCCGGTCGCAAGCGTCGCATCGACATCTGTGCTGATCCGCGCGAGGGCAGCCTCGAGCCCGGCCTCGCCGTCGGCAACGGGCCAGGTGGTGTCGATCGTGTGCGCCTTGAAGATCGACGAGTCGACCTGCCGGAGGCTCTCGAGCTCCGAGGTTCGGAGGATAGGGCCGCCGATCACGAGCTGGTGGGCGTGCTCGGGCGTCTCGGCGAGCAGGTTATGCTCCGAGCCGACGCTCGTCGCGACGCTCATCACGATCGCCTCGCGGGTCGAGTCGATCGGTGGGTTCGTGACCTGCGCGAACAGCTGCTTGAAGTACGAGTAGAGGAGCGGGCGCTGGTCGGAGAGCACCGCAAGGGCGATGTCGGTGCCCATCGAGCCGAGCGCCTCCTCGCCGTTTCGCGCGAGCGGGGCCAGGATGACCTTCTGATCCTCCTGCGTGTAACCGAAGGCGAGCTGGCGGGCGCGGAGAGGCTCCTCGCGCGGCACGAACGGTTCGCGTGCGGGAAGGTCGTCGAGATGGACGACGCCATCTCGGTACCACTCGCCGTAGGGCTGGCGGCTCGCGATCTCCTGCTTCAGCTCGGCATCCTCGACGATCCGGCCGCGGGCGAGGTCGACGACGAAGAGGCGTCCGGGCTGGAGCCGCCCCTTGCGCAACACGTTGTCGGCGGGGATGTCGAGCACGCCGGTCTCGGACGCGAGGACGACCCAGCCGTCTTTCGTCTCGACCCAGCGTCCGGGTCTAAGACCGTTCCGGTCGAGCGTCGCACCGATGATCGTCCCGTCGGAGAAGGACACCGACGCGGGGCCGTCCCAGGGCTCCATCAGGCAGCCGTGGAAGTCGTAGAAGCCGCGCAGCTCATCGGAGATGTCGTCGCGGCCGGCGTAGGCCTCCGGGATCATCATCATCACGGCGTGCGGCAACGACCGCCCCGCGAGCGTGAGCAGCTCGAGGACGTTGTCGAAGTTCGCGGTGTCGGAGCCACCGGCGCGGACAACCGGGAGGACCTTCGCCAGGTCGTCGCCAAACAGCTCGGAGGCCAGCTGCGACTCGCGCGCGCGCATCCAGTTGACGTTGCCACGGACGGTGTTGATCTCGCCGTTGTGCGCGACGAACCGGTACGGGTGGGCGAGCTCCCAGCTCGGGAAGGTGTTCGTCGAGAAGCGGGAGTGGACGAGGGCGAGCGCGCTTTTCATCCGCTCGTCCTCAAGGTCGGGGAAGCAGCCCCGAAGCTGCGGCGCCATCAACATCCCCTTGTAGACGAGCGTCCTGCTCGAGAAGCTCGGCACGACGAGGTCGGTTCCGGCGGCCTTCTCGGTGATCCGGCGGATCACGTAGAGCTTGCGCTCGAACGCGTCCTGGTCGCCTGCGAGCTCGGGTGAGCAGCCGACGACGAGCTGGCGGATCGTCGGAGCGACGGCCGTGGCTGTCTCGCCGATGGCGGAGAGGTCGACCGGCACGTCACGCCAGGCGATCACACGCTGCCCCTCGGCGACCACGGTGTGGGTTAGCAGTCGTTCAACCTCGGCGCGGCGGTGCTCATCGCGCGGGAGGAAGCAGACGGCGACGGCGTACTGGCCCGCGGGTGGAAGCTCCTCGGAGATGACGGCACGGAAGAAATCGTCTGGAATCTGGATCAGGATTCCCGCCCCATCGCCCGTGAGAGCATCGGCGCCTACTGCGCCCCGGTGCTCGAGGTTCTCGAGCGCAGTGACGGCGCGCTCTATCGTCTCGTGCGACTGGATCCCGTCGAGCTTCGCAACGAACCCGACACCGCAGGAGTCGTGCTCGAAGGCCGGGTCGTAGAGCCCGACCGGCTCGGTCGGGCGCTGACGAGATCGATTATCAGGTGTGGCGCTTGGCGTCACAGTGGGAAAACCTTTCGTATGGAAGGTTCCCGCCGCGTCTTGTGTGGCTAGTTCGGCGGGGCGGGGAAGCGATTCGCCGACTAGCGGGCAGCCTTGATGCGCGCGATCTTCGCGTTGTGCTTGGCGTTGATCGTGTTCTGCGCAGGCATTGCTTCGAAGAGGATAGGAACTCGCCCGCGATATCGCAAGTTTGAGCCGTTCGTGAGGGGAGGAGAACGACTTCGCGCGGCGGCGGCGATACTCTCTCCCGATGGAGCCCACAGCTACGTTCACCGACCCCGAGGAGGCCGAACGGGAGCTGGGACGGGGCGTGCTTCGGTTCTACGAGCTGGCGAAGAAGGCGGAGTGGCAGGTGCGCGACCTTCCGTGGGGTGCACTGCCGCCGATCCCGGAGTTCCGCGGCAGTGCGCTACGCCAGGCGCGGCGCCGTGACGTCTGGCGGTCGGTGATCACCCAGCAGCTTCAGGCCGACGAGCTCGCCGTCCAGATGGCGACGCAGCTCTTCTCGATGGCGCCCCACGCCGAGGCCAAGCTCTACTACACGACGATGGTGCAGGACGAGTCGCGCCACACCGAGGCCTGGCTCAAGCTCATCGCCGCGGCGGGCGGGCAGGGTGCGCGCGACCCGTACCTCGACGAGATGGCGAAGCTCGTGATCGAGTCGGACACGCTGGAGGAGAAGGTCTTCCTGATGCAGGTGTTCTTCGAGCGGCTGATCATCCCGAAGTTCAAGGCGATTGCGAAGTCCTCGCCGGGGACGGTGCTCGAGGATCTCTGCAAGCGGCTGTCAATCGATGACGGCATCCACCACGGGGCCGGAATGGCCTACGAGCGGGTGCTCCTGCTGACCGCTGGTCGAAAGACCCGCGACAGGCTCGTGAAGGCTGCCAACCAGCTGCTCCCGATCTTCGTGGAACACGAGCTCTGGCGTCCGCCGGAGCGCGCGTGGATCGCGAATGCGATGCGCAGCGCCGACGTTGCGCGCCTCAAGTACGAGCTCGAGAACGGCATCCGGATGGCGCAGTCGCTCGGTCTCGACATGAGCGGCGTCGAGATGCCGCGCCTCGTCGCCTAGCTGGAAGCCGGACGCGCAGACGCTGTCTCGCGGGGCTACTTGGCCGTCATCGACGGCGTGAGGCCCTCCGGGAAGGTGATCTTCTCGGGGGCAACAAGCGGCCGGCCGACCTCGATCTGGATCTGCGTCTTGTTGCTGAGCGGGATCGCGCGCAGGTCGCCGGTCCACACGTGGCTGTCGACGAGGACGGTGACCGCTCCGTGCGCCGGCCCGACCTGTAGCCGGCTGAGCGTCAGCCCCCACACGTCGAAGAACTGCCCGAGGGAGTAGGCGCGTTTGACGGGCGACTCGACGTGGATGATCCCGTCGGCGGTGTGGGTGTGAAGCCACGCGAAGCACGCGCCCTGGGTCACGAACGGCCCTGTTGCGTCGTTTGCGCCCTGGAGCGGTGTTCCGATCCCGATGCCGTACGGCACCTGTCGCGCGGCACCGTTGACGAAGATCGTCAGGTGCGTGTGGATGTGGAGCGCCACCTTCTCCGAGGCCTGGCACGTCACACCCGAGATCGTCTGTCCGAGCTTGATCTTTCCGGGCGCGGCGAGCGGAGCGACCTGCGGGACAGGCACGTTCTCGAGCCCGAGCGGCCCGGGGGCTGGGGCGGCGACCAGTGTTCCGAGGGTCGAGAGCGGTGCGAGCGAGTGGGACGCAACTGCCGTCGCAGCCCCGAGGAGGGCTGCGACGGCAGTTGCAAGAACGGCAGATCTGCGCTGCATGAGATCAGCAGATCACGGCTCCCTAAGAGAACCGTGAGGATCTACGAGACGGCGATGATCCACTCCGCTGCCGGTCTCGGCGAGGCAATCGTCGATGGCGGGGCCCCGTTTGACGCCTCGGTGTCGGTCAGCGGTGGCGCGACCTCCGGCGAGACGGGCTCCACGATCATCGAGGCAGGCAGCCTCGCCGACGCTGTTACGACGGCGGACGGCTGTCCGATCTTCGCCGCCGGCGGGAACGTCGAGGTCTACGAGACGATCGCGATGTAGGACACGTGGGCGGGGAGTCCGGGGTGGCCCGGCTCCCCGTCTCTGTCTCTCGCGGCGGCGAGCTGTATCGGTTCGACCCGGCCTCTGGTTTTCCGGCCTCAAGCGTTGTATACATCGTCTATTACCGGCGGTTGGAAACGGGCTTGAGGGAGCCTCGCCGGCCAGGGCAAATCGACGAGGAAGGACGCGCATGAGTGGTACGGAACCTGCTCCGACGCACATCCAACTGACCGAAGACGAAAGGATCCTGCACAAGCTCGGCTACGCGCAGGAGCTCTTCCGCGCCATGAGCGCGTTTCGCAACTTCGCGATCAGCTTCACGATCATCTCGATTCTCGCAGGCTGTCTGACGTCGTTCTATCTCGCCTTCCAGTGGGGCGGCCCGGTCGCCGTCACATGGGGCTGGATCATCGTCGGTAGCTTCAC
This sequence comes from Actinomycetes bacterium, assembly GCA_037142875.1. Classification (GTDB taxonomy): domain Bacteria; phylum Actinomycetota; class Thermoleophilia; order Gaiellales; family Gaiellaceae; genus PALSA-600. The sequence continues at coordinate 56,011 of JBAWZV010000006.1, forward strand.
AACGCTCGTCGCGCTCTCGATGGCCGAGATCGCGTCGACCTACCCGACGGCCGGCGGTCTCTACTACTGGTCGTCGAAGCTCGGGAACGCAGCCTGGGGCTGGTTCACCGGCTGGTTCAACCTGATCGGTCTGATCGGGATCATCGGCGCAGTCGGCTACGGCCTCGCGATCTACGCGGGGTCGCTCTTCAACCTCTGGTGGGGCTACTCGAACGACCTGCACCACCTCTTCTATCTCTTCGCCGGCTTCCTGCTCTGCGCGGCGCTCCTGAACGTCTTCGACGTTCGGATCACGTCGCTCATCAACGGCGTCTCGGCGTACTGGCACGTTGCGGGAACGCTGATCATCGTCGGCGCGCTCATCTTCGTCCCGCACCATCACCAGTCGTTCTCCTACGTGTTCGGCCAGACGCTGAACAACTCGGGTTTCTCGGGCCATGGCTGGGGCAGCCTGACGTTCATCATGGTCTTCGCGATCGGCTCGATCGGGATGGCGCAGTACACGCTCACCGGCTACGACGCCTCGGCGCACATGTCCGAGGAGACGCACCAGGCCTCCCGTGCCGCAGCGCAGGGGATCGTCTACGCCGTCATCGTCTCGGTGATCGCCGGGTTCATCCTCGTCACCGCGATCTGCTTTGCGATCCCGGACACGACCGAGGTGCAGAACCACTTCGGCGACATCACCACCTACATCTGGCAGGCGTCGATGAGCACGCACTGGGCCGAGGGGCTGCTCTTCATCGTCGTCGTCGCGCAGTTCTACTGCCTGACCGCGTGCGTGACGTCCGGCTCGCGGATGCTGTTTGCGTTCTCGCGTGACCGCGCCGTTCCGGGGCATCAGGCATGGCGGAAGGTCTCCCGGCACCGCGTGCCGGTGTGGTCGGTAGCTGCCGTCTCCGGGGCGGGCTTCCTGCTGATGTTGCCGACCTGGTGGAACAACCTCGCCGGGTACTACGTCGGGACGTCGGTCGGCACGACCGGGCTCTACATCGCGTTCATCCTTCCGGTCATCCTCCGGTACCGCCAGGGCGATGCGTTTGAGAAGGGGGCCTGGAGCCTTGGCCGGCACTCGCGCTGGATCAACCCGATCGCGATCGCGTGGGTGACGCTGATCTCGATCGTCTTCATGCTCCCGACTGCACCCGCCGGGATCCCCGGCAACGCCGCGGGCTTCACCTGGAACGCCGCAAACTACGCGCCGCTCACGATCGGAGGGGCGTTCATCCTCTTCGGCGGCTGGTGGATGCTCTCGGCGAAACACTGGTTCGTCGGCCCGGTCAGGATGGGAACCGAGGCTGAGATCGAGCAGATCGAGGTCAAGGAAGAGAAGGAGTTCCTGCTTCCGGCCGATACCGCGTTCGAGGAGTCGTAGGTTCATCGACGCCGTCTGCTGTACCGAGGGGCGCCGCAAGGCGCCCCTCGCACGTCTGCTACCGCACGGCGGAGCCGCTGGCTGCGCTTCGCGCCACCCAGGCGGGCTCGGCCCAGAGCTTCAGCAACTCGACGATGGTGGCAGCCGAGACCGCCATGTCCTGAACGCTGATCCACTCGTGGACCGAGTGGTACTCGTTGCCACCGGTGTAAAGATTCGGTGTCGGGAGTCCCATCGCGGTCAGCCGGGAGCCGTCGGTGCCGCCCCGGATCGAGGCGAGGCGAGGCTCCAGACCCGCACGGCGGGTCGCTTCGAGCGCCCCGTCAACGACGTGGGGCACGCCGTCAAGCACGCTACGCATGTTCCTGTACTGATCCCAGCGTGCGAACGTCGCGTCGGGGCACACCTCGAGCGCCAGCGCTCGGACAAACGCCTCGTGGCCGGCGAGCTTCTCGTCGTCGTGATCGCGGAGGATGAAGGTGACAGTGGAGCACTCGGCGTTCCCGCTCGTCTCGGTGGGGTGAACGAACCCCTCCTTGCCCTCGGTCGTCTCGGGTGAGAGCGTGTCTTTCGGGAGCCGGTCGACGAAGGCGGCCGCGAGCTTCACCGGGTTCACGAGCTTCCCCTTCGCGGTGCCGGGGTGCACGCCGATGCCCGGGAAGGTCACCTTCAGCTCGACGGCCGAGAACGTCTCGTTCTCGACCTCGCCGACCTCGGCACCGTCGACTGTGTAAGCGAAGTCGGCGCCGAACGCCGCGATGTCGAAGTGGTCGGTGCCATGCCCGACCTCCTCGTCGACCGTGAAGGCGATCCGGGCAGTTGTGTGGACGATCTCGGGATGCGCACTGAGGTAGGCGACAGCGGCCATGATCTCCGCGACACCTGCCTTGTCGTCCGCGCCGAGGAGCGTCGTGCCGTCTGAGGTGATGAGGTCGTGGCCGAGCCGCTCTCCGAGAAGCGCCGAGGTCGCCGGGGACAGTCCCGGGTGGAGATCGCCGCCCGCGTAGCTTCCGTGGATGATCGGCGTGACGCCTGTACCCGGTGCGTCCGGTGAGGTGTCGACGTGCGAGCAGAGTCCGACGACGGGGCCTCCGGCCGTGCCCGGTAGCGTCGCGAAGACATAGCCGTGCTCGGTCAGCTCGACGTCGGAAAGCCCGACTGCGCGCAGCTCGTCGGCGAGCAGACGTGAGAGGTCGAGCTGCTTCGCTGTCGACGGATAGGTCGTCGCGTCGCGGTCGGACTGGGTGTCGATCTGGACGTAGCGACAGAACCGGTCGCGTGCGTCAGACAGGAGCTCGTCGGCGAGTGCCATGACAGCCAGTGTTACAGCCTCACGGGCACGTAGGCGAGGAGTTCGTCTCCATGGTCACGAAGCCAGTGCGCCTCGGCGCGCCAGCCGGGCCGGTCGGCGTCGAGTAGCGCCCAGAAACGGGGAGAGTGGTTCGCCTCGCAGAGGTGGAAGAGCTCGTGGACGACGACGTACTCGAGCACCTCGGCTGGGGCGAGCACGAGTCGCCAGTTGAACGAGAGCGTTCTTCGGGCCGAGCAGGAGCCCCAACGTGTCCGCTGGTCACGAACCGCGAGCCGCTCGAAGCTGAGGCCGAGGCGGGCGGCGTGGCGAGCTGTTGCCTCCTCGATCTCGACGCGTGCCCGGCGTCGGTACCAGCGCTCCAGCGCCTCGGGATCGACGTTGTGCGGAGCGTCGGGGAGGCCGAGGAGCGTTGAGCGGGCCTGCACCCGGCCGGCGTCGGCGAGCCGCTCGGCGAGCCAATCCATGTGGTCGGCGACGAACCGGAGGACTGTTGCCCGGCTGGTGCGTTGGGGCGTTCGCACCTCGACCGGATGCCCCGGCCTCACCACGAGGCGGAGGCGCCGCGACCGGCGCGACTCATGGACGACTGCGCGCACAGGCGCACCGGCAACGATCAGCTCGAGCTCTCCCTTCACCGGGCCGAGCCTAGAGGCGCCCCCGGGTGGAATGCGCCCGGCTACGGTGACCTCATGAGAGTCGAGATCTGGTCCGACGTCGTGTGCCCATGGTGCTACCTCGGGAAGCGGCGCTTCGAGGCGGCGCTCGCCCGCTTCGACCAGGCCGACGAGATCGAGGTCGTCTGGCGGAGCTTCGAGCTCGACCCCGGCGCTCCTGAGCTCCGCGAGGTGTCGTCGCTCGAGCATCTCGCTCAGAAGTACGGGATGAGCGAGGAGCAGGTACACGCCTCGTGGAAGCAGCTGACGGAGCTTGGCGCAGCCGAGGGAATCGAGTACCACCTCGACCGCGCGCGTAGCGGTAACAGCTTTGATGCCCACCGGCTGATCCACCTCGGAGCTGCGCACGGTCTGGGCGACGAGACGAAGGAGGCGCTCCTGCACGCCTACTTCACCGACTGCGAGCCGATAGGTGACGCGGCGGTGCTGGAGCGTGTTGCTCTTGCCGTGGGACTACCCGCGGATGAGGTGCGCGACCTGCTTGCAGGCGACCGGTTTGCGGCCGAGGTGCGGGCCGATCAGCAGCAGGCGCGTGACTACGGGATCGGGGGCGTTCCGTTCTTCGCGCTCGATGGTCGGTACGCGATCTCGGGCGCGCAGAGCACCGAGCTGATGCTCGAGGCGATCGAGACGGCCTGGGCCGAGCACGTTCCCGTCGAGGGGTAGTCATCGGTCGTAGGGCCGGGCTCCACTACCCTGGCTCGTTCGATGAGCGAATACGTCTTCAGCATGTACAAGGTCGACAAGTTCTACGGCCACGACCGGCAGGTTCTGTCGAACGTCACCCTGTCGTTCCTTCACGGCGCCAAGATCGGCGTCCTCGGGCCGAACGGCGGCGGCAAGTCGACGCTCCTGCGGATCATGGCAGGCATCGAGGAGACCTCGAGCGGCACCGCCGACCTCGCGCCGGGCGCGACGGTGGGTCTACTCGAACAGGAGCCCTACCTCGACCCGGCAAAGGACGTCCGCGGAAACGTCGAGGACGGTGTGCGTGAGACACGCGATCTGCTCGACCGCTTCAACGCGATCAACGCGAAGTTCTCCGAGCCCGACGCCGACTTCGACGCCCTGCTCGCCGAGCAGGCAGTCGTCCAGGACCAGATCGACCGCCGTGACGCCTGGTCGCTCGACGCGATGCTCGACCGCGCGATGGATGCGCTCCGGCTGCCCGACGGCGACCGTGATGTCGAGACGCTCTCCGGCGGAGAGCGTCGCCGCGTGGCGCTCTGTCGGCTGCTGCTCTCGTCGCCCGACCTCCTCCTGCTCGACGAGCCGACGAACCACCTTGACGCGGAGTCGGTCGCCTGGCTCGAGCACTTCCTCGCGGAGTACAAGGGCACGATCGTCGCCGTCACCCATGACCGGTACTTCCTCGACAACGTTGCAGGCTGGATCCTGGAGCTCGACCGAGGCCGCGGCCTGCCGTTCGAGGGCAACTACTCCTCATGGCTCGTCCAGAAGCAGGCCCGGCTTGTGATCGAGGAGAAGAGCGAGTCGGCGCGCCAGCGCACGCTGCAGCGCGAGCTCGAGTGGGTTCGCATGGGCGCGAAGGCGCGTCACGCGAAGTCGAAGGCGCGTCTGCAAGCCTACGACAAGCTCTACGCCGAGGAACAGCAGGTGAAGCTCGAGAAGGTCGAGATCCACATCCCGTCCGGCCCGCGCCTCGGCGACAACGTCATCACGGCCAAGGGCCTGACGAAGGGGTTCGGCGACCGCCTCCTGTTCGAGAATCTGAGCTTCGACCTTCCTCCGGCCGGGATCGTCGGCGTTGTTGGCCCGAACGGCGCCGGCAAGACCACGCTCTTCCGGATGATCGCCGGCCAGGAGAAGCCCGACAGCGGCACCCTCGAGGTGGGAGAGACCGTCCAGCTCGCGTACGTCGACCAGTCACGCGGCGATCTCGACCCGAAGAACAACGTCTGGAAGGAGATCAGCGGCGGGCACGACACGATCTACCTCGGCAAGCGCGAGGTGAACTCCCGCATGTACGTCAGCTGGTTCAACTTCCGCGGCAGTGATCAGCAGAAGCGCGTCGGCGACCTCTCAGGCGGTGAGCGCAACCGCGTGCACCTCGCGAAGCTTCTCCGCTCGGGCGGCAACGTCCTGCTCCTCGACGAGCCCACGAACGACCTCGACGTCGACACCCTGCGTGCGCTCGAAGATGCCCTCCTCGACTTCGCGGGCTGCGCTGTGGTCATCACCCACGATCGCTGGTTCCTCGACCGTGTCGCGACGCACATCCTCGCCTTCGAGGGAGATAGCGAGGCGATCTGGTTCGAGGGAAGCTGGGCCGACTACACCGCGTGGATGAAGGAGACCCGGGGCGCGGACGCTCTCGAGCCGCACCGGATCAAGTACAAGCCGCTCGTCCGCTCCTAGCGCGCTGCGGCAGCCGGCGTGCCGGGAGATGAACGCGAGCACGCGTGACCAGGCCTCGGCCGAGTCGTCTGCGAGCTCCTCGTAGAAGCGGTAGAGGCCTCGCACGTCTGGCAGCACGACGATGCCGCTCGGGTCGTCGGGGAGCGCGGCGAACGCTGCGAGGTCGGTGCAGTTGGCGGAGGACAGCGTGAGATCCCGGTGCGAGATCGCTGCGCCGGCGATCACGGGGACCGGCGGCAGCGAGTCCAGGTCGAAGCACACGCCGCGAGCGTACCCGGCATCCCCGGCGTGTCCCTTCGGGCCCTGTCTCGATAGGGCATGCTGGAGCCATGCGGCGCACGATCAGCCTCGCCCTCGGCATGGCGGTGCTTCTTGGCTGCGACACGGCGGCCGCGACCGCGCCTGCCGCCCACGTCTTCAGGGTGGCTCGCGTCGTCGATGGAGACACCGTGTATCTGACAAGCGGGGCGAAGATCCGTCTCGTCCAGATCGACACTCCGGAGGTGTTCTTCGGTTTCGAGTGCTGGGGGCGGCAGGCCTCAGCAGAGACGAAGCTGCTCCTGCCGCCCGGGACGCGCGTTCGTCTCCTGGCGGAGCCGGCGACCGACCGCGTCGACGCCTACGGTCGACTGCTGCGGTACGTGATCAGGGCCGCTGACAACGTCAACGTCAACCTCCGCCTCGTCGCTCGCGGAGACGCAGCTCCGTATTTCTACGACGGCCGCGAGGGGCGCTTCGCGGCCACACTCACCCGCCTGGCGACACGGGCTCGGGCAGAGCATCGAGGGCTCTGGGGCGCGTGCCGATCGACGCCCGTCGCCTTCGAGCGCGGTGTCGACACAGGCCCGGCGACCTGAGCCGTCGGTCGCGATGTCCGCGAGATCCGGGAAACCGATTTCGTCCGACGGCCGTATCTCCGTACATGAGAAACCTGATCACACCCTCCGTTGTCGCCGTCGTGAGCGGGGTCGCCGTCGCGGCCGCCGCAGCGCACGGCAGCGCGACCCCGACGCCGTCCACCTGCGCGTCGGCCTGGAACAAGTCCGCTCCGAGCACGCTCCGCTCGACGCTCCTCGCTGGTAGCCCGGCGGCCAAGGCGTTCGTCGTCGGCGGCGGCACGTCGCCCGTCTGCGAGATCTTCTTCACGCTCGGGAACGGCAAGCTCGTGATGACGCACGGCAGCTGGAACGGCGGCTCGGTACGCGTCTGGCAGCCGCTCGAGAAGCTGACGTCGGCGATCAAGCCGGTGCCGTCGAACGCCGCTGTCGCGACGAACGGCACGATCAGCTTCAAGGGGTAGTCGCAGAACGCGGGGAGGCGGGGCAGCGCTCCGTCTCCCCGCCCCGCACCTGGCTCTGGCTAGGCGATCGCGGCTTCGCGAGCGCGCTCGTCGCTGAGACGATCGAGCTCGTCGTAGACGTCCTGCACCTGCTCACGCGTGAGCAGGTTGGGGTCGTCGATGCCGGCGATGCGCTGGACGAGTGCCACAACCTTGTCACGGTCGGCTCGGCCGTCGCTGCCCGTGAGGCCGGCCGGGCGAGCGAGTCCGAAGACGCGGCGGATCTGCGGCTCGGAGGCCGGCCGCGTGTCGCCGCGCGTGCGCAGCCGCATGTAGGCGTCATGGTCGAGTCGCGCCGACTCGGGCGCGTACCCGAGCTGCAGCACGACGCGCAGGAGCGCGGCCGCGGCGACCACGTCGCCGAGCGCCTCGTGGGCGTCGTCGAGCCGGATGCCGTGTCGACGGCAGATCTCCTCGAGCCGGTGGCTCTCGGCACGCGGCTCCAGAAGGCGAAAGGCCTCGAGCGTGCAGGCGATCTCGGCGGGGTGGTACTCGAGCCCAGCGCTCGCGAAGGCGTGCTGCACCATCGGCAGATCGAAGTTCGCATTGTGCGCCGCGAAGACCCGGTCTCCGAGGAGATCAAGGAGGTAGACGGCAAGCTCGCCAAACGTCGGCGCGTCGATCACGTCGGCGTCGTGGATGCCGTGGACCGCACTTGCGCCGGCCGGGATCGGGCACGGGGGCCTGACGAGCGAGCTGAACCGCTCGAGCTCGACACCCTCTCGGTCGAGCAGGGCGACCGCGAGCGACACGATCTCGTCCTTGCCCGGATCGACACCGGTCGTCTCGCAGTCGAAGACCGCATATCCGCTCGGTGCAGGGAGGTCGTCGCTGCGACGAAGCACTCCGGGGACGTCCGAGACGGACGGCGGCGCGACGAACTTCATGCTTTGAGAATGCTGAACGGGTCGGACGGCGGCCGTCAGGAGCGGAGTGGACACACCCCGAAGTCCTCTGCGCAGACGTGTCGTCTTACGGGCTAGGAGGCGGTGGCCTTGCGCTCCCAGCGGTCGCGCCACGAGTCCTTCGTCAGCCCGGCGATCAGTGCGCGACTCTTCGGACGTCCGTCCCTTGCACGGCCGAGGATGTTGATCCGGAAGACGTTCTCGCCGATCGGCACGGCGACGGATGTCGTCGCGGCCGGCAGCGTGAGCGTCTCGAGCGCGACGTACTCGGCGCCGGGACGTGGACGCTCGCTGAAGCGGATCTCCCAGTCGGCGATCCCGGCTACGGCGTCCCACTCGAGTGCCGTGGAGTCGCTCTCGCTGCGACGAACATCCATGTTCCCGGTGATCGTCGGCTTCGTCCGGAGCGAGCTGCGCAGCGACGGCCGCGGCGCGACGGGCGCAGGCGTGGCCGGTGGTGGCGCGTCGCCGGCGAGCCGTCGGCGGGCCCGGTAGACGCCGATCACGCGGTCGAGTTGCTCGGCTGCGGCTCGTTCGGCCTGGTCGATCTCGGCAACCTCGGCGAGATCGGCGTCGGAACGCGCCTTCGAGGCCGCGCCCTGGAGGCGCGCCTGGAGGGAGGTCTCGTCTGGTTCGCGCCCGGCCGCAATCGCTGCGCGCGCCTCCGCGAGCACGGTCGTCTTGACAAGCGAGAAGCCGTCGAGAGCTGCGCTGCTCATCTAGACCGCGTCGGGGAAGACCGCCCGGGCGGTCAGCAGCTCGATCGGCACGATCTCAAGGGCGCGCTGATGGGTCGCGCCGAGGACGACCTCGGGGGCGCAGCCGGCTTCATGCGCTTCGAGCCAGCGCGCAGCGCAGAGGCACCAGCGGTCGCCGGGCTTCAAGCCCTCGAAACCCCACTTCGGGATCGGGGTCGAGAGGTCGTTTCCGGCCTGCTTGCTGAACGCGAGAAACTCCTCGGTCAGGAGGACGCAGACGGTGTGGCTTCCCGCGTCCTCGGGCCCTGTCGAGCAGCAGCCGTTGCGATAGAAACCGGTCAGCGGCTCGTTCGAGCAGGGCAGCAGTTCACCGCCGACGACATTCACGTCTGGTTCCGGGCTCATGGGGCCAGCGTATCGGCACCGGATCGCGGCACGGCTCCCCACGGGATGCTCCGGCCAGATTCGTCTCCGGGTCCGGTGTGCGGCGCTACAGTTCAACCATGCTCCCGCTCGCAAAGGCACTGAAGATCGCCGCCAGCCCGGCTGGCCGCAAGGCGCTCGGCCAGGTCGTCAAGGTCGCTCGCACCGACGAGGGACGCAAGCTGCTCTCGCAGGCGCGCAAGGTCGCGACGAGCCCCGAGGGCCGCAAGCTGATCGCCGAGGCGCGGCAGGCAGCGAAACAGGCGGGCGGTGCCGCGAGGTCGCCGATGAGCGCCGACAAGCTCGACGCGATCCGCGCCTCGCTCGGCAAGTTCAAGCGCTCCTAGCGGAGATCCCATCTTCCCCGGCGGAGACTCCGCCGATTCACGGATGCGCGTCGCAGGTCAAACGAGCGATGCTTCGGGCATGTCGAGCAAGGAGTCGCAATGACCGCGCAGTCCGCATACCCGCTTTCGCTCGAGGGGCGCCTCGCACCCGAGCTGTCCCGCTGGCTCTGGCTCGTCAAGTGGCTGCTTGCGATCCCGCACGCCGTCTGCCTCGCGTTCCTGTGGCTTGCAGCATGCGTGCTCGCGATCGCCGCATTCTTTGCCGTGCTTGTGACCGGGCGGTATCCGCGCGGGATCTTCGACTTCAACCTCGGCGTGCTCCGCTGGACGTGGCGTGTGGCGTTCTACTGCTGCGCGGCGCTCGGCACCGATGTCTATCCGCCGTTCACCCTCGCCGACGTCCCTGACTACCCGGCGAGGCTCGCAATCGACTATCCGTCTCGGCAGCGGCGCGGGCTCCCCCTCGTCGGCTGGTGGCTCCTGGGGATCCCTCAGTACGCGATCGCGGGGATTCTGAGCGGCGGCGCCGCCGCCGGAATGGGCCGCTACGGTTTCGGCGGGCTGATCGGCATCCTCACGGTCGTCGCCGGAGTGCTCCTGCTCGTGCGCGGGAGCTACCCACGCGGCATCTTCGACCTCGTGATCGGACTGAACCGCTGGGTGTACCGGGTCGGCGCCTACGCGATGCTGATGACTCCCGAGTACCCGCCGTTCCGGCTCGACCTTGGCGCGGGCGCGCCGACGGCGACGACGCTCGGCCCGGGCCAGACGGTCTGAGAGCCTCTCATCTCCGTCTCATGGTCGGCTCACTTGCGTCTCATCGTGCCCCCCTAGCCTTCGTCGAAATCCGAAGCCACCAGGAGGACGACGAAGCATGAAGCACCGCCGCACCGTAGGACTCGCCGTGACGATCACCGGCGCTCTCGCGCTCTCGAGCTCGGCCCTTGCAGCCGGCGGAAGCCAGCTCTTCTCGCAGGCCGCCTGCGGGAGCTGCCACACGCTCGCCGCTGCCCACGCCGCCGGGACGAGCGGCCCGAACCTCGACATGCTGCAGCCGTCCTCCGGCGCCGTGGCGGGGCAGGTCACCTACGGCGGTGACGGGATGCCGTCCTACGGCGGTCGACTGTCGTCCGCGCAGATCGACACGCTCGCCGCCTGGGTCGCGACGGTCGCCGGCCACTCCGCTACCACCGTCACGGCTCCGGCGGGGATGACCAAGGCGAAGGTGCGCGCCATCCAGGCGAAGCTCGCCAGCATCGGCTACCTCCATCACTCCGTCACGGGCACGTGGGGGCCGAGCACAGTCGCAGCGATCAAGTCGCTCCAGCATGCCGCCGGGATCACGGTCGACGGGCTCTGGGGGCCGAAGACGGCTGCCGCGCTCGCCTCGCGGCTGAAGTAGGCGACACGCGATTCGCACAAGAGCGCAAGGCCCCGCGAGGGCCTTGCGCTCGGTGACCCAGCCGGTCGTTGATCGCAAGGTGAGAGCATTCGCGCGATGGCGGCGCTCGCGTCGCAAACTGCGGGAAAGCGAAATGGGAGTCGTCGGGACCGAGCCGTAGACTGGCCCCCCGATGTCTGCCGGATCCAACACCACGACGCCGTTCGTCCATCTCCACGTCCATTCGGAGTACTCGATTCTGGACGGGGCGTGCCGGATCCCCGACCTCGTCAAGCAGGCCGCAGCGTTCGAGATGCCGGCCGTCACGCTCACCGACCACGGCTCCATGGCCGGTGCAGTGCAGCTCTTCAAGGAGACAAAAGGGACAGGCGTCAAGCCGATCATCGGCTGTGAGGTGTACGTCGCCGACGACCGCAAGGCGCAGCAGAAGGGCTATGCCCACCTCACGCTCCTCGCTGCCGACAACGAGGGCTACTCGAACCTGATCAAGCTCTCAAGCCTCGGCTACCTCGAGGGGTACTACTACAAGCCGCGCGTCGACTGGGAGCTGCTCGAATCGCACCGCTCCGGCGTGATCGCCCTCTCGGGCTGTCTCTCGGGGCGGGTCAGCAAGGCGCTCGAGGAGAATCGCGTCAACGACGCCCACGGCGAGCTCGATCGGCTCGCGCAGGTCTTCGGACGCGACAACGTCTACGTCGAGTTGCAGAACGCCCACCTAGACGTCCAGGCCCGGATCCTGCCGGAGCTCGTCAAGCTCGCGGGCGCGACGGGGCTCCCGACGGTCGCGACAGGCGACGTTCACTACCTCCGGCACGAGGACGCGCGCGCTCACGAGGCGCTGCTCTGCATCCAGTCCGGCGACTCGCTCAAGAACCCGAATCACTGGAAGTTCGACACCGATCACTTCTACTTCAAGTCCGCGGCCGAGATGGCCCTCGACTTCCCCGGGCAGGACGAGGCGATGCGGCGCACCCTCGAGATCGCCGACCGCTGCAACGTCTCGATCGAGCTCGATCGGATCCTCCTGCCGCACTTCCCGACGCCCGACGGCCGCGATGTGTTCGACCTGCTCGTCGAGCTGTGCGAGAAGGGCCTCGACAAGCGCTACGGCGGTGCGACCCCGGAGCTGACCGACCGCCTTCGCTTCGAGCTGAAGACGATCAACGAGATGGGGTTCGCCGACTACTTCCTGATCGTCTGGGACTTCATCCGCTTCGCGAAGCAGAACGGGATCAGCGTCGGTCCGGGCCGTGGCTCGGCCGCGGGCAGCCTCGTGGCGTACTGCCTCGAGATCACCGATCTCGACCCGATCCGTTACGACCTCCTCTTCGAGCGGTTCCTCAACCCGGGCCGTAAGTCGATGCCGGACATGGATCTCGACTTCGCCGTCGCCGGGCGTGAGCGCGTCATCAACTATGTGACCGAGAAGTACGGCCGCGACCGCGTCGCCCAGATCATCACCTTCTCGACGATGGCCGCACGCGCCGCCGTCCGCGACGCCGGGCGGGTGCTCGAGATCCCGTACGGCTCCGTCGACAAGATCGCGAAGCTCATCCCGGAAGGCCCGGGCCAGACACTCGAGGAGTGCATGAAGCCGGGTGCTGAGCTGCGCAAGGCGGTCGACTCCGATCCTGTCGCCCGCGAGATCGTCGACCTGGCACGGCCGCTCGAGGGACTCACCCGCGCAGACTCGATCCACGCCGCCGGCGTCGTGATCGGCGCCGAGCCGCTGATGAACATCGTGCCGCTCCAGCAGAAGGGCGCTGGCCAGGAGGTCGTCACCCAGTTTGCGATGAAGGACATCGAGTCGCTTGGCCTGCTCAAGATGGACTTCCTCGGACTCCGCAACCTCGACGTGATCGAGAAGGCGGTCGAGCTGATCGGCGGCGGCCTCGATATTGCCCAGCTTCCGATGGACGACAAGCCGACGTACGAGATGCTCGCCCGCGGCGAGGCGACGGGCGTCTTCCAGTTCGAGTCGTCGGGCATGCGCGAGGCGCTACGGCAGGTCAAGCCGACCGTCTTCGAGGACCTGATCGCTCTCGTCGCCCTGTATCGCCCGGGGCCGATGCAGTACATCCCGAACTACGCCGCGCGCAAGGCTGGCAGGGAGCAAGTCACGTTCCTCGACGCGCGGCTGAAGCCGATCGTCGGTGAGACGTACGGGATCTCGATCTACCAGGAGCAGTCGATGGAGATCGCCAAGCAGATCGGCGGCTTCACCCCGGCCGAGGCCGACGACCTCCGGAAGGCGATCGGCAAGAAGATCCACGCCCTGATGGCGTCCCTCAAGGACAAGTTCATCGAGGGGGCGATCGCAAACGGCACGAGCGACTCGGTCGCGCGCCAGCTCTGGGAGGACATGGAGAAGGCGCAGGACTACTCGTTCAACAAGTCACATGCGGCGTGCTATGCCCTCATCTCCTATCGGACTGCGTGGCTGCGAGCTCACCATCCCTGCGAGTACATGGCCGCGCTGATCAGCTCCGTCATGAGTACGAAGGATCGCGTCCCGTTCTACGTCAACGCCTGCCACGAGCTCGGAATCGAGGTGCTCCCGCCGGATGTGAACGAGTCGCAGACCGACTTCGCCGTCGTCGGCGGCAAGATCCGCTTCGGGCTGAACGCCGTCAAGGGCGTGGGAGAGATCGCGTGTCGCACGATCATCCGCGCACGCGAGGAGGGGGGGGCGTTCGAGTCGATCTGGGACTTCACCGAGCGCGTGGATCCGTCGGTCGTGAACAAGCGTGCGCTCGAGTCGCTCGTCAAGTGCGGCGCGCTTCCGGGGCCTCGCCGCGGCATGCTTGACGTGCTGGAGCAGGCGCTGTCCTACGGGCAGAAGCAGCAGGCCGACAGGCTCGCCGGCCAGGGGTCGATCTTCGACCTGGGTGACAGCGCGAGCGTAGAGGAGGCACCGCGGCATCATCCAGCGCTCCCACCCGAGGAGTTCGACAAGCCTGAGCTCCTACGGCTCGAGAAGGAGACGCTCGGCCTGTACGTCTCGGAACACCCTCTGTCGTCGCTGCGCACGGAGATGCGCGCAAAGACCGACGCCACGATCGCCGAGCTTGAGAAGCGACGTGACGGTGAGGCGGTGACTGTCGGTGGGATCGTCAGCGAGGTCAGACAGCTCACCACGAAGCGTGGGGAGACGATGGTCTTCCTACGCCTCGACGACGTGACCGGCGGGATCGACTGCGTCGTCTTCGCCGCGACCTACAAGACCGCCGCCGCGCTCTGCGCCGTCGACCGGATCCTGATCGTGCGGGGACGGGTCGACCACAAGGAGGGCGAGACGAAGCTCGTCGCGTCGGAGATATCCGCGTTCGAGTCCGTCGCCGTCAAGCGTGAGGTCAGGCTTCGGATCGATGCGACGCAGGCGCAGGCGGGGATGATCCACGACCTCGCCGCGCTGATCCGTGACTTCCCCGGCGAGAGCCCCGTGCTTCTCGACTGCGTCACCTCCCAGGGGAACGTCGCGTACGCCCTCGGCCCGGAGTACCGGGTCGCACCTGAGCCAAACTTCTACGCCGAGGTTCGCGCCCTGCTCGGCGAGGCCGCGCTTCCGTAGCCCGCACCGTCCGCGGCAACTCGTTAATTCTCCGTAAATCCTTGCCCCAACGGGCAATCGACTAGACCCGTCTGTTCGTTTCACCGAATACATTGATGTATCGGACAGGAGGACGAGACCATGTCTGCGGCAGAGCTCCACACGGAACTGAGTGAGACCGAGCGCGTCGAGCGCTGGCGGGCCGAGGCGCTGGAACGGGCCGGATACGACATCGTCGTCGCGGCAGAGCTCGCCGCGCGGACAGACGTCGACCTGCACCGGGCTCTTGCGCTCGTTGAACAGGGCTGCCCGCCCGAGATCGCCGTCCGGATCCTCGCCTAGAGGTCAGGTCACACCGGGATGCCCGTCACGGCAGAATGCCTGTCGATGACGGCGCTCCTCGGTTTCATTCCATCGCCGTCGAGCGGGATCCTGAAGCTCGGGCCGCTCGGAATCCATCTCTACGGCGTCACGCTCCTTGTGGCGATCCTCGCGTGCGTGTGGCTGACGACGCGGCGCTGGCAGGCGCTCGGAGGCGACGGCGACCTCGTCGTGCGCGTTGCGGTCTGGGGGGTCGGCTTCGGGGTTGTCGGTGCTCGCCTCTACCACGACCTCACCTCCTGGGACACCGTCTCGTCACCGAAGTGGAAGGGCATCTTCGCCGTCTGGGAAGGCGGCCTCGGGATCTGGGGCGGTGTCCTCTTCGGGACACTGGCCGGTGTGGTCGTCGTGCGGCGGGCGGGCGCCCGCCCGCTTCTCTTCATGGAGGCGATCGCACCGGGGATGCTCCTTGCTCAGGGGATCGGCCGCGTCGGGAACTGGTGGAACCAGGAGCTCTACGGGAAGCCGACGAGCCTCCCGTGGGGGCTGAAGATAGACAGCGCGCACGTCGATCCGGCGTACATCCAGTTCCACACTTTTCAGCCGACCTTCCTCTACGAGCTGCTCTGGAACCTCGCCGGAGTCGTGCTCTTGCTGTGGGTTGCCCGCCGGTTCACGCTCCGGCCACCGGCGCTCTTCTCGCTGTATGTCGCGTACTACTGCTTCGGCCGCTTCTTCGAGGAGCTGCTGCGGATCGACAAGTCCGCTCACCTGCTCGGGCTGCGCCTGAACGCCTGGGTCTCCCTGGTCTGCTTCGCGCTTGCAGCAGCGTTCTTCCTCCGCTGGCAGCTCTTCGGGCGGGACGGCGGGACGCCCCGCGTTTCGAGGCGCGAGCGGAAGCAGCACGACCGGCATCTCCACCCTCCGGAAGGCCCAAAGATGGCCATTCCGAAGGGCCGCGTCCGATAGCGCCGATACGTTTGGCGCCGTGGCAGCGGCACTCATGGTCGGTGAGCTTGAGCTCGACCTCGACGCGTTCGAGGGGCCGTTCGACCTCCTCCTGACGCTCGTGCTCCGCGACGAGCTCCCCCTGGCCGAGGTCGACCTTGCCGAGATCGTGATCGCGTTCCTCCAGCGGCTCTCGGAGCGCGACGAGCTCGACGTCGAGGCCTGCGGCGAGTTCCTGGTGCTGATCTCGGCTCTGCTCGAGCTGAAGGCCCGAGGGCTCTTCCCGGAGGAGGACGCCGAGCTCTCCGAGCTCGAGCCTGAGGAGGCAGCCGAGGAGCTCGCACGCCGTCTTGCGGCCTACCGCCGCGCCAAGGAGGCCGCCGAGTGGCTCTCGGATCGTCTCGCGGAGTCGCAGGACCGGTTCTTCCGGCTCGGCCCCGCACCCTTTGCCCCTCTGCGGCCGGAGCCGACGTTCGCCCAGCAGGATCCAAACCGGCTCGCCGACGCTCTGCGGGGCCTTGCCGTCGAGCCGCCGCCGCTCTCGACCGCCCATATGGCGCTCCAGTTTCCACCGCTCGGGCAGTACATCGAGCGCTGGCGCACGTTGCTTCGTCGCCGCGCGCTCGTCGATTTCGAGCAGGAGGTGGCCGGGCTCTCGCGTGTCGAGATCGCCGTTGCGTTCCTTGCGCTCCTCGAGCTTCGCAAACAGAACGAGCTGACGCTTGCACAGGCGTCTCCGTTTGCTCCGATAAGGATCTCCCGTCTATCCAGCGAAAGGAGTCTGTCGTGGACCGCCCACTCCGCCTGATCTCGACAAATCCCGTCGACGAACTCGCGCGCACCGTCGAGGCTGTCCTCGTCGTCGCATCCCAGCCTCTGTCCGTCGACGAGCTTGTCGACGCAACCGAGGACAGCCCGGAGCGCGTTGAAGCTGCGCTCGAGCTGCTCGGCGAGCGGTTTCGTGAGGGACGGTCGGGGATCGTGCTCGAGCATGTCGCCAACGGCTGGGGCTTCCGCGCCTCTCGTGACGCCGCCGCTGCGTGCGCCCGGCTCTACGAGCGCCCGGTCGAGCGTGGTCTCAGCCAGGCCGGTCTCGAGACGCTCGGCATCGTCGCGTACCTCGGCCCCTGCACCCGGCCGGAGATCGCTCGGATCCGCGGCGTGAACGTCGACGGCGTTGTCGCCGGTCTCGTCGAGCGCGGGCTTCTCTCCGAGGCTGGCCGCGAGGCCGAGTTCGGCGCTCTTCGCTACAGGACGACACCGCTCTTCGAACGGATCTTCGGGCTCGAGTCGCTCGCCGCGCTACCGCGGCTCGACGATCTCGGCGACGACGTTGCCGAGATCCGCGAGCGTCTCGAAACCGTCGCCGAGAAGCGCCCCGCCTGAGACCCGGTCGCCCCTGAAAGACACAAGCGACGGAGCCGGAGCCTTGGGGGAAGGCTGTACCGTCCGGCTCCGCCGCAAGGAGGGCGAATCGCGTCTGTACCCGGGATCCTGCCCCCACGCGCATCCTCGGCCATCCGTGCATCCACCGAAGCGCAGGTGCGGCGAACTACCGCACCGGCACCTACCGCTACGGTTTGGTCGACCAGCAGGCCGGGTGAACGATGGGGAGGACTCCTTTGGCGGATTCGGAGCAACTGATTGATGTCTCGGAGGCGACGTTCACGACCGACGTCCTCGAGCGCTCGTCTCAGACCCCGGTGCTCGTCGACTTCTGGGCCGACTGGTGCAAGCCGTGCAAGCAGCTCACCCCTGTGCTCGAGGCGGCGATCGAAGGGCGGAGCGTCGTGCTCGCCAAGATCGACGTCGACGCGAACAAGGAGCTCGCGACGCGGTTTCAGGTCTCGGGCATTCCGGCGGTGAAGGCGTTTCGTAACGGCCAGGTCGTCGCCGAGTTCGTCGGCGCGAAGTCGCGGGTCGCAGTTGACGCGTTTCTCGACGAGCTCACGAAGCCGCCGGTCGCCGAGTCGCTCGACGATCCCGGGCTCGCCGAGCTCCTGCGAGCGGGCGACTACCAGGCGGCGTTCGAGATGCTGCTCACACGCGCGCAGGATCCCGCGGAGCGCGACGAGGCGCGTCGCGTGATGGTCGAGCTGTTCACCGAGATCGGGCAGGCGCACGAGCTCTCCATCGCCTATCGCAAGCGCCTCGCGACGCTCTTCTACTAGCAGTGCGGCTGAACGCCTGGCTCGCCCGCGCGGGCGTCGCGTCCCGACGGGGGGCCGACGAGCTGATCAAGGCAGGCCGCGTCACCGTGAACGGGACTCCCGGGCAGCTGAACACGTTCGTCGCCTCGACCGACAGGGTCGAGCTCGACGGCGAGCTCCTCTCGAAGCAGAAGGTCGCCTACGTCCTGCTACACAAGCCGGCCGGTGTCGTCACGACCGCCCGTGACCCCGGGGGCCGCCCGACCGTCGTCGGTCTCGTCGACCACGCCTCACGGGTCGTTCCGGTTGGGCGGCTTGACGTCAACACGACAGGCGCGCTCCTGCTGACAAACGACGGTGACCTCGCCCATCGACTCGCCCACCCACGCTACGAGGTCGACAAGGTCTACGTCGCCGACGTCTCGGGTGACCCGTCCCCCGAGACGATCGACCGCCTCGCGCAAGGGATCGAGCTCGACGACGGGCCTACCGCACCGGCGAAGGTTCGGCGCCTCGGCCCCGGGCGCATCGAGCTGACGATCCACGAGGGGCGCAACCGTCAGGTACGGCGGATGCTCGAGACGGTCGGCCACCCGGTCAGGCGGCTGCACCGCTCCGGCTACGGGCCGCTCTCGATCGCCGGGCTCGCCCCGGGCGAGTGGCGCGAGCTCACGCGCGACGAGATCGACGCGCTACGCGGGTAGGACGAAGCCCATGCGCTCGATCATCGCGCGCAGGGTCGGCGCCGCAGTCTCGCGTGCCTTGTCGGCTCCGAGGGCGAGGAGCCGGGTCAGCTCGGCTGGATCGTTGCGGAGCTCGGTGTACCGCGACTGGATCGGAGCCAGCAGGTCGACGACAACATCCGCCACGTCCGACTTGAACTGACCGTACCCGCCGCTCGCGTACCTCACCTCGATCGCTCCCGCCGTCTCGCCGGTCGCAACGCTCATGATGTCGATCAGGTTCGTGACACCCGGCTTGTCGTCGCCGCGGCGCACCTCGCTGCCGGAGTCCGTCACGGCGCTCTTGACCTTCTTGCGAATCACCTCGGGTGGGTCGAGCATCAGGATCGTCCCCTGTGGCGTCCCGCCGGTCGTCGACATCTTCTTCGTCGGCTCCTGCATGTCCATGATCCGCGCGCCCGTCTCGGGGAACACCCCTTCGGGAACCACGAACGTCTTGCCGAACCGGGCGTTGAACCGCTCCGCGATGTCGCGAGCGAGCTCGAGGTGCTGGCGCTGGTCGTCACCGATCGGAACGCGGTCGGTCTGGTAGAGCAGGATGTCGCCGGCCATCAGGATCGGATAGGTGAACAGTCCGGCCGAGACGAACTCCTGGCGCTCGCCCTTGTCCTTGAACTGGGTCATTCGCCCGAGCTGGCCGTAGCTCGCAACTGCCGAGAGCAGCCAGGCCGCCTCGGCGTGCGCCGTCACGTGGCTCTGCAGGAACACCGTCGAGCGGGCCGGATCGAGGCCTGTCGCCAAGAGGAGAGCGGCCAGGTCGAGGCTTCGCTCGCGCAGGTCGCGCGGGTCGTAGTCGACAGTGATCGAGTGGAGGTCGACGATGCAGAAGAAGGCCTCGCCCTGCTCCTGCGTCGCGGCGTACTGACGGAACCCGCCCGAGTAGTTACCGAAGTGCTTTGCGCCTGTTGGCTGGATGCCGGAGAAGATCCGCATTGCACCGAGCTTATCCGGGACCGCTGTCCCTACACTGAGAGGCGTGGCCATCGTCGATTCGACCTGGTCCCCGTCCTCGTGGCGGGGCTTTGAGGCGCTCCAGCAGCCAGAGTGGCCCGAAGTCGCACGGTCCGATGACGTTCTCCGTCGTCTCCGGGCGCTGCCGCCGCTTGTCTTCGCGGGGGAGGCACGTCAGGTGCAGGGTGCGCTCGCCGAGGTTGCGGCCGGCCGCGCCTTCATGCTCCAGGCGGGCGACTGCGCCGAGTCCTTCCATGACTTCGAGCGCCTGACCCCTTCCGGGGCGGCCTACTCGGCCGTCTCGATCCGTGAGCGGCTGAAGATCCTGCTCCAGATGGCTGCGGTCCTCACCTACGGCTCCGCGCTGCCGGTGCTGAAGGTTGGCCGGATCGCAGGCCAGTTCGCCAAGCCGCGTTCGGCACCGACCGAGCGCAGCCCCGAGGGTGACATTCCGGTCTTTCGCGGCCACATGATCCACGACGACGCGGCCACCGCCGCGGCCCGGGTGGCCGATCCCGAGCGGATGCTCCAGGGCTACCACTACGCCGCAGCCACGCTCAACCTCGTTCGGGCATTCACAAAGGGCGGCTTCGCCGACCTGACGCAGGTGCATGCGTGGAACCAGGACTTCGTTGCGAGCTCTGCTCAGGGCCAGCGTTACGAGCAGCTCGCGTCCGAGATCGAGCGGGCGCTCGGCTTCATGGCTGCCTGCGGGATCGACCTCGCCGCGACGCCGCAGCTGCACCAGGTCGACGTCTGGACAAGCCACGAGGGGCTGCTGCTCGACTTCGAGGAGGCTCTGACGCGCCGCGACTCGTTCACGGGCGACTGGTACGACTGCTCGGCCCACATGCTCTGGGTCGGCGACCGCACGCGCCAGCTCGACGGCGCGCATATCGAGTTCTTCGCCGGCGTGCGCAACCCGATCGGCGTCAAGCTCGGCCCCGATACGACCCCCGAGGAGGCCGTCGAGCTCTGCGCGCGCCTCGATCCCGACCGGATCCCCGGACGACTCACGCTGATCGCGCGGCACGGAGCAGAACGGGTCGAGGAGCTCCTCCCGCCGCTCCTGCGCGCGGTGCGCGCCTCGAAGCATCCCGTCGTGTGGGTCTGCGACCCGATGCACGGCAACGGCTTCACCACGACCGGCGGCCGCAAGACCCGTCACTTCGACGCGATCATGACCGAGATCGGCGGGTTCTTTGCAGCCTGTCGTGCCGAGCGCATCTGGCCGGGCGGTGTTCACCTCGAGTACACGGGCGAGGACGTCACCGAGTGCCTGGGCGGCTCCGAGGATCTCGGCGAGGACCAGCTCGACGACCGCTACGAGACGCTCTGCGACCCGCGTTTGAACGGGCGCCAGTCGCTCGACCTGGCATTTCGCCTGGCCGAGCTGATGCGGCGGTAGGGGTGGCCGTCACGCGTCTTGCAATTGTCGGCACCGGGCTGATCGGTGCCTCCGTGGGCCTTGCTGCGCGCACGAAGGGCATCACCGTCACCGGCTGGGATCCTGATGACCGCGCGCTCGCCGCTGCCGCCGGTGCTGGCGCGCTCGAGCCGAGGGGGTCGCTCGACGCCGCCGTTGACGGCGCAGAGCTCGTGCTCGTCGCGGCTCCGATCGCGGTGCTGCCGGAGCTCGTCGTCTCGGTGCTTGCTGCGACCGGGGACGAGACGACGGTGACCGATGTTGGCTCGACCAAGGCGAGCGTCATGGCAGCTGCGGGCTCACCCCGGTTCGTCGGTGGCCATCCGATCGCAGGCAAGGAGGCCCACGGGGCCGAGCACGCCACCGCAGAACTCTTCGATGGGGCGACGTGGTTCCTCGCGTCCATGCCCGAAACGGACCCCGAGCGCTACGCGCTCGTCCACGGGTTCGTCGCCGACCTCGGCGCCTACCCGCAGGGCATCGCCCCCGACGTCCACGACCGGCTTGTCGCCCTCACGAGCCATGTCCCGCACGTGCTCGCAAACGTGATCGTCAACCAGGCGGGCGCTCGTCGGATCGAAGGCTACGAGCCACTCGCCAACGCGGGCGGCTCGCTCCGCGATATGACGCGGATCGCCGGCGCGAACCCTCATCTCTGGGGCGAGATCTTCCTCGACAACGCCGACGCGGTCCGCGACGAGCTCGCCGAGCATCGGCGTCGGATCTCCGAGGTCGAGGCGGCGCTCGAGCGCGGCGACGCCGACTTCCTCGGCAGCTGGATCGGTGAGGCCGCTCGCAACCGCCGCCGGATGCTCGACGTCGCCTACGGCGACGCCGGTCTGCTTCAGCGAGTGCAGGTCCACGTCGCCGACCGGCCGAACGTGCTCGCCGAGATCACGCAGGCCTTCGGGGCAGAGCGCATCAACATCAGCGACTTCGAGCTCGAGCACGTCTCGCCGGAGCGCGGCGGCACGCTCACGCTGCTCGTGGCGGGCGAGGGTGAGGCCGCTCGGGCCGCGACCCTCCTCGAGGGCCTTGGCTACGGCGTCGCGGTATCGGCGGTGCTCGATGAGGCCTGAGTTCCTCAAGATCGAGCCGGCGTCGGTCGTCGACGGTCACATCGCCGTTCCCGGCGACAAGTCCGTGTCGCACCGGGCGCTTCTGATCGGGGCCCTCTGCGAGGGGGAGACCCGCGTCAACCGCTGGGGGCGGTCGGGTGACACCGAGTCGACGCTCTCGGTCGTCCGGGCGCTTGGCGTTCGGGTCGATGAGCACGACGAGGACACGCTGACCGTCCACGGAGTCGGCCTCCGAGGGCTCCGCGCCCCGGAAGGGCCGCTCGACTGCGGCAACGCCGGGACGCTCGCCCGGCTCGTCTCGGGGATTCTCTCGTTCCAGGAGGGGCGGTTTGAGCTGGTCGGCGACGAGTCGCTCTCGCGCCGCCCGATGGGGCGCGTGGTCGACCCGCTCTCTGCGATGGGAGCTGCGATCCAGACGACCGAAGGCTGCCTGCCGCTCACGATCGAGGGCGGCGCGCTCCACGGCATCGACTACACCCTCCCGGTTGCAAGCGCCCAGGTGAAGTCGGCGATCCTGCTCGCGGGTCTCGGCGCAGGCGGCCCGACGACCGTGCGGGAGCCCGCCGCGACACGCGACCACACCGAGCTGATGCTCGAGGCCGCAGGGGCGACCGTGACGCGCCGTCCCGACCACGTCACGGTCGAAGCGGGCGGCACGCTCCGTCTCGACGAGGTGCTTGTCCCGGGTGACATCTCGTCCGCCGCACCGTTCCTCGTCGCCGCGTGTCTGATGCCTGGATCGAGTGTGACCGTGCACGACATCGGGCTCAACCCGCGCCGCGTGGGCCTGCTCGCCGTGCTCGAGCGGATGGGGCAGCGAGTTGCGATCTTCGACAAGCGGCGCATCGCCGGCGAGCTGATCGGGTCCGTCGAGGTGTCGGCGATGCCGCTCGTGGCCACCCGGATCGAGGCGGCCGAGGTGCCCCGGCTCGTCGACGAGCTGCCGCTCGTCGCGCTGCTCGGAGCGTTCGCGCACGGCACCACCGAGATCACCGGGGCCGAGGAGCTGCGGGCGAAGGAGAGCGATCGCGTAGACACCGTCACCACCGCGCTGCGTGCGATCGGCGTTCACATCAAGGCGCGCCCGGACGGGTTCACGATCCGTGGGGTTCCGACCCGTCCGCGCGGTGGCACGATCGACGCGGCCGGCGATCACCGCATCGCGATGCTCGGCGCCGTCGCCGGTCTCGCGTCGCGCGAGGGTGTGCGGCTGATGGGGGCCGAGACCGTGGCGATAAGCTTCCCAGGCTTCTTTGACCTCCTCGATACTGTGACCCAGCGATGATCGTCGCGATCGATGGCCCGGCCGGCGCCGGCAAGAGCACCGTCGCCCGCGCACTCGCAGACCGGCTCGGATTTCGCTATCTGGACACGGGCGCGATGTACCGCAGCCTCACCTGGCTTGCGCTCCAGCGCGGCCTCCCGCTCGGCGAGGGGCACGCTCTCGGTGAGCTCGCCCGCGATTTTCCGATCGAGTTCGACGACGGTGGCCGTGTGCGCATCGACGGCACCGACGTCACCGCGGCGATCCGCCAGGTGCGGGTCGACCGGATGGTCCCGGTCGTCGCCGCGCACTCCGAGGTTCGCGACGTCATGCGCGACCGCCAGCGCGAGCTCGGACACGAGGGCAACGTCGTGATCGAGGGCCGCGACATCGGTACCGTGGTCGCTCCGGACGCCGAGGTGAAGGTCTACCTCGTCGCGAACCCGAACGTTCGCGCTCTTCGTCGCCAGGCCGAGCGGCCCGAGATTGGAGCCGACGCGCTTGCGACCGACCTGAAGCTCCGCGACGAGTCCGATCGAGTTCGGATGCAGCGCGCGGACGATGCCGTCGAGATCGACACGACCGACCTTGAGATCGCAGACGTGATCGCGCGGATCGAGGAGCTTGTTCGCGCCCACGGGGCCGCGAGCTGATGGGTTACGGAGACTTCGCCTGGAGGACGTCGAGGGGCTGGATCTCCCCGCTTGTCAAGGCTCTCGCCCGGCCGCGGGCATACGGCCTCGACCGGTGGCCGCTCGAGGGCGGATGTGTTCTTGCGATCAACCACCTCGCCTGGATCGACATCGGCGTCGTTGGTGCGCTCTCGCCGCGGAACATCAACTACGTCGCGAAGACCGAGCTCCGCGGCGTGCCGGGTCTCGGAAAGTTCCTCGCCTGGCACGGGATCATCAGCGTGAAGCGAGGCCAATCCGACCGGGATGCGGTGCGTCAGATGCGCGAGTTCACCGCGGCCGGACGGTCGATCGGTGTGTTCGTGGAAGGCACCCGTCAGAAGTCCGGCAGGCCCGGAAAGGCGCAACCCGGCGCAGCGATGGTCGCAATCAAGGAGAATGTCCCCATCGTGCCGATTGCCATCTACGGCACCCAGTTCTGGAAGGTGGGCAATTTTGCCCCCTGCTCGCTCGCCGTCGGTGAGCCTTTCTCGCTTGAGAGCTACCCGCGCGGGGGCGCTGGCTACAAGCACGCGAGCCTCGAAATCGAGCGCCGCCTGACCGTCCTCTTCGACTGGCTCGCGGACGTTCATGCCCGCGGCCGCGCCCGCGTCGAGACGCCGCCGATTTGACGACCGAGCCCACAGGCCCGCTCGATCCCGAGGAGTTCTCCGACGCCGACGATCCGTTCGACGCCGACGACTCGTTCGAAACCGACGAGTCATTCGAGGGCGACGCCGCGTTTGAGAGCGTCGTCCCGGCGGCTGATCCGGCCGACGACGAGCTCGTCGAGGGCGAGGCGGAGCTCGAGCTGCCGGCGCCGATCGAGGAGACCGAGATTCTCGGCACCGTGGCGATCGTCGGGTTCCCGAACGTCGGCAAGTCGACGCTGATCAACCGCCTGACGGCGTCCCGTGCAGCCGTCGTTCACGACACGCAGGGCACGACCCGCGACCGCAAGGAGCTTGTCTGTGAGTGGTCGGGCAAGCAGTTCATGCTCGTCGACACGGGCGGTCTCGACATCGCGGGCAAGGATGCGATCACCCGCGCGATCGCGCTTCAGGCCCGTGAGGCGCTGAAGGAGGCCGACCTCATCCTCTTCGTCGTCGACGCACGGGCCGGGATCACCCCGGGCGACTACGAGCTCGCCGAGATCCTCCGCAGCGTCGACCGGCCGGTGCTCGTCCTCGCAAACAAGATCGACGACCCCGGCCAGGACTCGCTCGCGCTCGAGTTCCACCGGCTCGGTCTCGGCGACCCGATCCCCGTCTCGAGCCTCCACGGCACCGGAACGGGTGACCTGCTCGACGTCATCGTCGAGAAGCTCGAGGACATCGGGGCAACGCGCTCGATCCCCGGCGACGAGGCGATCCGCGTGGCGATCCTCGGGCGGCCGAACGTCGGCAAGTCGTCGCTCTACAACGCGCTCCTCGGGGTCGAGCGGACGATCGTGTCGGAGGTTCCCGGTACGACGCGTGACTCGATCGACACCGTGATCCACCACGACGGCAGGACGTTCATCCTCGTCGACACCGCCGGCCTTCGGCGCAAGCGCAAGCAGCGCCAGGGCATCGACTTCTACTCGGAGCTGCGCGCGCTCGAGACCGCGGAGCGGGCCGACATCGCACTCGTGCTGATCGACTCGTCGGAGGGCATCGTCGAGGGTGACCTTGCCGCCGCTGATGTTGCGCGGAAGTCGCAGTGCTCCACGCTCGTCGTGCTCTCGAAGTGGGACCGCTCGCAGGTCGTGATCGAGGACGTTCGGCCCGAGCTGCAGCGCCGACTCCGCCAGCGCCCGCCATTCCTGACGACGTCGGCGACGACCGGACGCGGGATCACGCGCGTGCTGGACATCGTGGCCGGGCTCTACGACAAGCACGCAGGCCGGATTACCACGGGTGAGCTCAACCGCTTCCTGGCCGAGCTCAAGGAGGCCCGTCAGCCGCCGTCCAAGGGCAACAAGCGTCTGAACCTGCTCTACGGAGCGCAGGTTTCGACCCGTCCGCCGCGCTTCCGCTTCACGGTCAACGATCCGGGACTGATCACGCGGGACTACGGCTACTGGGTCGAGAACGAGCTGCGCGCGCGGTTCCATCTGGAGGGGGTACCGGTCGCAATCGACTTTCGGAGGCGTCCGTGAAGGCCGTCGTCATCGGTGCCGGATCGTGGGGCACCGGCTTCGCACGGCTGCTCGCTGATCGTGGGCATGACGTCACGCTGGCGACGCACTCCGCCGCTGACGCCGAGACGATCACCCTGACCGGGCGCAACCCTCGGTACCAGGAGGCGATCGACCTGACCGGCATCGCCGCGAGTTCGATCTCCGACGCTCCCGTTGCCGACACCGACCTCGTCGTCCTCGCCGTACCGAGCCGTGCGTTTCGTTCCGTTGCCGACTCGCTCGGCGGTACCGCTCCGGTGTTGAGTCTGACCAAGGGGCTCGATCCCGAGACGGGCGCGCGCCTCTCGACGCTTGTCCGCGGCCGCTCCGTCGCAGTGCTCTCCGGCCCGAACATGGTCGACGAGATCGTCGCCGGCCTTCCGTGTGCTGCCGTGATCGCGAGCGAGGACGAGACGCTCGCCGACATGCTCCAGCATGCGATCAACTCGACGCTCTTCCGCGTCTATCTGAACGACGATCTGACAGGGATCGAGCTCTGCGCGGCGGCCAAGAACGTCATCGCCCTCGCCGCCGGTGCCGTCGACGGGCTCGGGCTCGGGGATAACGCCAAGGCGGCCCTTGTCACGCGCGGCCTCGTCGAGATGGCGCGGCTCGGGGAGACGCTCGGCGCCGACTCCGAGACGTTCTTCGGTCTCGCCGGGATGGGTGATCTGTTCGTCACCTGCTGGCACCCGAGCGGCCGCAATCGCCGCGCGGGCGAGCTGATGGGCCGTGGTGCGAGCCAGGACGAGGCGCTTGCCGCAATCGGTCAGACGGTGGAGGGTCTCACCACCGCACCGGTGCTTCGGAGCCTCGCGCGCAAGCACGGGATCGAGATGCCGATCACCGAAGGTGTCTGCGCCGTGCTGGACGGCCAGCCGATCCACGAGCTCGCCGGCGAGCTGATGGGGCGCAAGCCGACCGACGAGTAGGCGTGCCGCACCCCCGGGGGTGCCGCTAGGGTTCCGCGAATGGCCGCCAGGTCGTTCTCATTCACGTCGGAGTCAGTCACCGAGGGACATCCCGACAAGGTCGCGGATCAGGTCTCGGACTCCGTCCTCGACGCAGTCCTCGCCGATGACCCGATGGGCCGTGTCGCGTGCGAGACGCTCGTCACCACCGGACTGGTCGTCGTTGCAGGCGAGATCACGACATCGACGTACGTTGACATCCCGCGCCTCGTGCGTGAGCGGATCACGAGCATCGGCTACACGCGTGCCAAGTACGGGTTCGATGCAGACACGTGCGCCGTCATGGTGGCGATCGACGAGCAGTCACCGGATATCGCGCAAGGTGTCGACACTGCCTTCGAGGTTCAGCACGGCGCGACAGACACCGACCCGCTCGACCGTGTCGGCGCCGGCGACCAGGGGCTGATGTTCGGGTATGCGACGAACGAGACGCCGGAGCTGATGCCGCTCCCGATCATGCTCGCGCACAAGCTTGCCCATCGCCTCGCCGAGGTACGCAAGGCGGACATCCTTCCGTACCTGCGGCCCGACGGGAAGACGCAGGTGACCGTCCGCTACGAGGTCGACGACAACGGTCGCCAGACGCCGGTTGAGATCGAGCGGGTGCTCGTCTCGACGCAGCATCGCGAGGGCGTTGACATTGCGGGGCGGATCAAGCCTGATCTGATCGAGCACGTGATCGAGCGCATCCTCCCGAAGGACCTCTACGACCCGAAGCGCTTCTCTGACAACGACTTCGTCTACGTGAACCCGACCGGCAAGTTCGTGATCGGCGGCCCGATGGGTGACGCTGGCCTGACCGGGCGCAAGATCATCGTCGACACCTACGGCGGCGCAGCACCGCACGGCGGCGGCGCCTTCTCAGGCAAGGATCCGACGAAGGTCGACCGTTCGGCTGCCTACGCGGCGCGCTACGTGGCCAAGAACGTCGTCGCGGCCGGTCTCGCCGACCGCTGCCAGATTCAGGTGGCCTACGCGATCGGCGTCGCACGTCCCTTCTCGATCCTGGTCGAGTGTTTCGGGACTGAGCACGTTCCGGTCACGAAGATCGAGGAGCTCGTGAACGAGCACTTCGACCTTCGCCCCGCCGCGATCCTGCGCGACCTTGACCTGCGGCGTCCGATCTACGTGAAGACCGCCGCGTATGGCCACTTCGGCCGCGAGGACGCCGAGTTCACGTGGGAGCTGACCGACAAGGCTGCCGGCCTCCGCGCCGCCGCTGGCCTCGCGCCAGCCGTCTAGTCGGCGTACCTCTCGCCGTCACACATCCGTCACGCTGCCTGGCACCGGGACATCGCTCCTCGGGGCGGGTCGTTCGATCAGGTCGTTCGAACGAAGAGGCCCGCGGCGGCCTTCTCGGCGATCGTCCGCCGCTGGCCGGCGACGGTGATCGTGATCGCTCTCTCGGCGTCAGGTGCCGACTCGATCGCGACCTCGGTATTCGGGACAAAGCCCTCGGCGTAGAACCAGTGCAAAAGGTCGCCGTCGTGCTCCGCGAGACGCACGATGGTCGCGCGTGTACCGGGGGCGAGCGCGGCGAGCGGAGTTAGCTCGAGGTTCTCCGTCTGCTCGAACACCGTGTCGACCGGCCAGCCATGCGGGCAGCGGTCGGGGTGACCGAGCTTCTCATCGATGCGCTCGATCATGTCGTCGGTGAACGTGTCGCCGAGCTCGTCTGCATGGACATGCGACTCGGCCGGGGTGTACCCCATGAAGTCCGTCAGGAGTCGCTCGATGATGCGGTGCTTGCGCACGACATGCTCGGCACGGGCGCGACCGCTCGCGGTGAGGATCGCCTCCTTACGCTCTCCACGCTCCACGAGTCCCTCCGCCTCAAGACGCTTCAACATCTCACCCGCCGAGGCCCGTGAGACGCCGAGCATCTCGGCGATCCGAGACGACAGCGTCGGAACGTCCGTATCCTGAGGGTGGTACTCGCCGATCGGGAAGGCGAGGAAGTAGATCGTCTCGAGGTAGTCGTCGACAGAGTGCCCCGGAGCCATCGAAGCGACAGCCTACCGTGGTATGCTTGCCTCTCCTGTAAGGCAGACCTTACTTAATGGGAACCGCTCAGACTCTCCTCCTCGGCGCCATCGCCGGCATCACGATCTTCATCGGACTGCCGATTGCCCGCGTTCGCGGTTTGAGGATGGGAGCCAAGGCGGGCATGTCCGCCCTCTCGACAGGCATCCTCGTCTTCCTGCTCTGGGACGTGCTCTCCCACGGCGTCGCTCCGGTCGAGACATCGCTGAACGCGCACGACTGGGGGACGTTCACGCTCCGGACGACCCTCGCTCTCGTGGGGTTCGGGGTGGGGTACATGAGCCTCGTGTACTACGACTGGTGGCTGAAGTGTCGTCGAGCCTCACCGATGGTGGGCACTGGCGCTACGGCCGCCGACGAGGGCGCCGCGCCCGCCCCGCATCACATGTCACCGGCTCGGCGGCTCTCGCTGCTGATCGCTACCGGCATCGGCATTCACAACTTCGGTGAGGGGCTCGCAATCGGGCAGTCGGCCGCTGCAGGCGAGGTCGCGCTCGCCGTCGTCCTGATCATCGGTTTCGGTCTCCACAACATGACCGAGGGGTTTGGCGTCGTCGGCCCGCTCGCGGCCGACCCGGAGCTTCCAAGCTGGCGCTTCCTTGGTCTGCTCGGCTTGATCGGCGGGGCGCCGACGTTCATCGGGACCGCGATCGGCCATGTCTGGGTGAGTGTCTCGCTCGAGATCGTCTTCTTCGCCCTCGCCGGCGGCTCGATCCTCTACGTCGTCGGGGAGCTGCTCGCCGTCTGCCGCCGCTACTCGATGCCGATCGTGGTCGGCTGGACGCTGATGCTCGGTGTCGTCATCGGCTTCGCGACCGACTTCATCCTCACCGCCGCCGGCGGGTAGACCACCGCGCCGGATCGTAGGCTGTCGGCATGGGGGAGTTCTTCCACGCCGTCCGAGTCTTCGGCGATCAGCTCGCGGCCGTCCGCTGGGAGTACCTGGCTGTCGCGCTCGCCCTCGGTGTTGCAAAGCTCGTCTTCAGGGCGATCGCGTGGCGGACGATCCTGCGCGCGTCCTTCCCAGGCGAACGGCTCCGCTTCCGGAGCGTCTTCGGCGCGTACGTCGCCGGTGTCGGCGTCAACTCGATCGTTCCTGCGCGGGGCGGTGACGCCGTCAAGCTGTACCTGATCAAGCACCGTATTCCCGACGCGACGTACCCGACCTTGGCCCCGACGCTGCTTGCCGAGACCATGCTCGACATGGTCGTCGCGGGCGGACTGATGCTCTGGGCGTTCGCGATCGGCGTGCTCCCGACCCACCAGGTCTACGCGCACCTGCCGGCGGTCGACTGGCGCTTCTTCCTTCACCATTCCCGTGCGACCGAGATCGGCCTCGGCGTCACACTCGCTGTCGCGGTTGTTGCGCTGCTCCTGTTCATCGAACGCGGCGGCGACTTCCGGGCACGAGTCGCCCAGGGATTCGCGATCCTCGCCGATCCACCGCGGTTCCTTCGCGGGGTCGTGCTCCCACAGGCGATCGCCTGGGTGTTTCGCATCGCTGCCCTCTACTACTTTCTCCTCGCCTTCGATGTCCACGCGAGCGTCCACAACGCGCTCCTCGTCCAGGTGGTCGAGTCGCTTGCGACGCTCTTCCCCGCGACTCCGGGCGGTGCCGGAACGAAGCAGGGGCTCATCGTCTACATCTTCCGTGGGCAGGCACTCTCGGACAGCCTGCTGCTCGCGTTCAGCGTCGGGATGAACATTGCGAACGTCCTCTTCGGCCTCGTGCTTGGCTCCATCGCTCTGTTTGCGATGGCCCGAACGTTCTCGTGGCGAGGTCTGAAGCCTGTCCACGACGAGATCCCCTGACGCTGGCACTACCCTGGCTCGGGTGCCATACGCGTCTGTCTACCCGCTTCTGAACGCTCGCGCGATCGCGCGAGCGTTCACCTACGAGGTTGCCAACGACGTCGAGGTCGGTGCGATCGTGACCATCCCGTTTGGCCGCCAACGCGCCCGGGGGATCGTCGTCGCGATCCAATCGGAGGCGCCTGTCGGGATCTCGGCGGTGCCGATCGACGCGGTCGTCGGGCATGTCCCACCGGCGCTCGTCGAGCTTGCCCTCTGGCTCGCGGACTACTACGGCTCGACGCCGGCACGGGCGCTCGCGCTCGTCGCGCCGGAGATGCGAAAGCGCCGCAAGGTGCAGGAGCCGCCGGGCGAGGCGCAGTCGCTCGCCGGGGAGGACGAGCCGAGCGAGCTGATGCCGGAGCAGCGCACCGCCACCGATCGCATCGTGAGCGCGATCGACGCCGAAGGTGGAGCGACGTTCCTCCTCTACGGCCCGACCGGCTCGGGCAAGACCGAGGTGTACCTCCAAGCCTGTGCGGCAATCCTCGACCGCGGCCTCGGGGCGATCATCCTGGTGCCCGAGATCGCCCTCGCACCGCAGACGGTTGGACGTGTTCGGGCGCGCTTCGGTGACCGCGTCGCGATCCTCCACTCGGGTCTGACCGAGGCGCAGCGGCGTGACGAGCGCGAGCGGATCGGAAGCGGCGAGGCCCGCATCGTCGTCGGTGCCCGGTCGGCCGTGTTCGCGCCCGTCCGTGGCCTCGGCCTGATCGTGGTCGACGAGGAGCACGATGCCTCCTACAAACAGGACTCCGACCCTCGGTACGACGCCCGGACGATCGCGGCAAAGCGTGCGTCGCTCGAAGGGGCGGTCGCCGTCTTCGGCTCGGCGACACCGCGGCCCGAGAGCTGGGCACGCCTCGAGCGGCTCGAACTCGGTGGACGCGTCAAGGGCGAGCTGCCCCCCGTGCGGGTTGTCGACCTCCGGCGCGAGGCCGGCTACCCGCTCTCGGCGCCGCTCCTCTCCGAGCTGCGATTGCTCGCTGATCGAGGTGGCAAGGGGATCCTCCTGCTGAACCGCCGCGGCGTCGCTCCAGCCCTTCACTGCCGTGCGTGCGGGGCGACGATCCGCTGCCCCGACTGCGACGTCGCTCTCGTCCTCCACGGGGACTCCGGGCTGCGCTGTCACCACTGCGGCCACGCCGAGCCTGCGCCCGACGCCTGCCCTGTGTGCGCGTCCGCGGAGCTTGCACGGCTCGGCGCCGGAACGCAACGGCTTGAGCGTGAGCTCGCCGCCAACTTCCCCGAGCTCGAGCTGATCCGACTTGACGCCGACAGCGCGGCGAAGCCCGAGATCCTGACGGCTGCGCTGCGACGCTTCGCCGAGGCCGATCGGGTGATCCTGCTCGGCACCCAGATGGTCGCGAAGGGACACCACTTCTCCGGCGTCGATCTGGCCGCGGTCGTGGACGCCGACACGGCGCTCGCGATGCCCGACTTTCGTTCCGAGGAGCGGACGTTCCAGCTGATCACCCAGCTCGCGGGACGCAGCGGGCGAGACGCCCCGGGTCGCGTGATCGTGCAGACGTTCCAGCCGGACGCGAGGCCTGTCGTGTTCGCCGCCCGCCACGACGTCCGCCGGTTCCTCGACGAGGAGATCGAGCGGCGGCGTGACCTCGGTTACCCGCCGTTTCGCCACCTCGTGCGCATCGTCGTGTCCGGGCCCGCGCTTCGGCCGGTGCTGAAGGTGCTCGAAGAGATCCGCAACGGTCTGCCGGGCCACGACCTGCTCGGCCCGGCGCCGCTCCTGCGTCTTCGCGGCCGCTTCCGGGCTCAGCTCGTCGCCAAGACCGACCGACCACGCGCTGTCGCGACCCAGACGGCGGAGCTGCTCGCCGCCGCTGCTCCGGCGATGCGACGGGCCGGGCTCACGGCGGTCGTCGACGTCGATCCACAGTCGCTTTGACAGACCCCGTCGACGCGGCAGACTATGAGCATGAGCCCGGCCCCGATCAAGCGGCCTCGCGCGGAGGAGATCCTCGGCGAGTGGGGCGTCCGTGATGTCGCCCCGCCATCGCAGGCCGAACGCGAGCGCCTCGAGCGCGACCTCGAGATCGACACGCTGGTCGGCAAGCCGCTCCGTCGGCGCCTGCGGCTGTTCCGGACGGAGGGAGACAACTACCTGGCCTCGCTGGGCGGCCCGCTGCCGTACATGCGGCGTCTGAAGCAGATCGAGGAGGACACGGCAGATCACAAGCGGCGGCTCGAGGCGCTCTACGCCGAGCGCGGGTCCGACCCTGTCGCCTGGCGTGAGATCGTAGAGCGCTGGGACTTCGGGACCGTCAACGACCTGATCGACCGGCACAACCGCTTCTACCCGATCGAGGCCCATCTGCCAATGAATCCGCGGTCTCGCGACTTCGTGGAGATCGGCGGCCAGCCCTATCAGCGGGGGCTACTCGACGCCTCCTGGATCCTGACCCGCTTTCCCGCGTAGACTTCAACTCGCCTTGGCACACGATCACGATCACGACCACGACCACGACCATGACCACGGTCATGATCACGACCACGTCGAGGAGCTCGACGAGGCGACGATCGAGCGGATCAAGGAGCGCGAGCGCGACGAGGTTCGCCGCCACGCGCTGGCCCAGATCCGGCAGTACCCGGACGTCGCGTTGCGGATGGCCGCTCGCGAGGTTGTCGAGTTCGACGAGTACCTCGTCCAGCTCATCGAGCGGATGCAGCATCTGATGATCGACGCCCAGGGCGTCGGTCTCGCCGCGACCCAGGTCGGTGTGCTCCAGCGAGTCTTCGTCTTCGAACTCGAGGAGGGTGCGCCGCTTGCGGTCTGCAATCCGCGGTTCGTCGACGTCTCCAAGGACACAGACAGCGACGAGGAAGGCTGCCTCTCGCTCCAGGGTGTTCGCGTCCCGGTCGAGCGGGCGAAGAAGCTGAAGCTCGAAGGGAAGGATCCGACGGGCGAGGACGTCAGCTGGGAGCTCGAAGGGTTGAGCGCTCGCATCGTCCAGCACGAGCTCGACCACCTCGACGGCGTTCTGATCATCGACCGCACCGACGCCGAGAGCCGCAAGGAAGCGCTTGGCATCCTGCGGCCACAACCGGTCCTTCGCTAGCCAGATGCGTCTCGCCGTCGCCGCGACGGCCCCGTTCGGAGCGGACGTGCTCGAGCGCCTCGCTGCCCGGCACGAGATCGCCTTTCTCCTGACCCGCCCCGACGCCCCTCGCGGTCGCGGCCGCAAGGTCGGAGCCCCGCCGGCGAAGGAGGTAGCGGAGCGCCTCGGAATTCCTGTGCTCCAGCCGGAGCGGCCCGAGCTTTCACCGGACCGAGTGGACGCGGTCGTCGTGTGTGCCTACGGGCTGCTGATCCCTGCGGCGCTGCTCGAGCAGCGCCGCTGGCTGAACGTCCACCCGTCGATCCTTCCCCGCTGGCGTGGCGCCGCCCCGGTCGAGCGCGCGATCCTCGCGGGCGACACAGAGACCGGTGTCACGATCCACGAGACGGTCGAGGCGCTCGACGCGGGCCCGATCGCTGCGCAGGAGTCGTTCGCGATCGGCCCACTGGACGATGCCGGAGCGGTGTTTGCTCGCGCCGCCGAGGTGGCAGCTGCCTTGCTCGAGGAGGTGCTGGCTGCGCCGACGTTCACCCCGCAGGCCGATGAGGGCGTCACGTACGCCGACAAGATCACCTCGGCCGACCGCGACCTGGATCTCACGGATCCGGCCGGCTCGTGGCTGCGGGTGCGGGCACTCTCACCGCACATCGGAGCACGCACGGTCATCGAGGGTCGACCGCTGACGGTCTGGGAGGCGACGCTCGTCGACGGGAGGTTCGTTCCGACCGAGGTGCAGCCGGACGGCAAACGGCGGATGAGCTACGACGAGTTTCGCCGCGGGTTGCGTTGATCGCGCCCGCGCGCAGCGTCGCCGCCGAGGTCGTCAGGCGCGTCTTCGAGGAGGGTGCGTACACCGATCGCGCCTTCGCGACCGAGGCTGCGGCGCTCGACACGCGAGACCGGGGGCTCGCCCAGCGGATCGCCTACGGCACCGTCCAGCGTGTTCGCACGATCGACCACGGCATCGAGACGATCGGGAAGCGGCCGCTGCGCAAGCTCGACCCGCCGGTCAGAGCAGCGCTGCGCATTGCCGCCTACGAGTTCGGCTGGAGTGACACCCCGGCGCACGCGATTGCCGACGACGCCGTCGAGCTTGTCCGCAAGGCAAAGCTCGAGAGGGCGGTTCCCTTCACAAACGCAGTCGCCCGGCGGCTAGCTCAGGGGTTTCGTGGAATGGTCGCCTCTCTGCCCGAGGGAGCGCTCAAGCACTCGTACCCCGACTGGATCGCGGAGGTATGGGAGCGGGACTGGGGGACCGCCGAGTCGCTCGACCTGATGCGCGCCCAGAACGAGCCAGGCGAGCTCGCCGTGCGCTCCGTGGAGCCCGCGGGCGAGCCGACCGACATTCCAGGGGCGTGGCGGGTCGATCGGATCGACCGTGACGCGCTTGCAGCCGGCCAGATCTGGCCTCAGAGCCGCGGCTCGCAGCTTGCCGGGCTCGTCGTCGGCTCACAGGACGGCGAGCGAGTCCTCGACGCGTGCGCCGCGCCGGGCGGGAAGGCGACGATGCTCCGTGGCGCGGTGACGGCCGTCGAGCTGCATCCGGGCCGGGCTCGCGAGCTCGAGGAGAACGCACGTCGGCTGGGCGCGACGAACGTGCGGGTCGTCAACGTCGACGTGCGTGAGCTCGCCGAGCGCGACTTCGACCGAGCACTTCTCGACGCGCCCTGTTCCGGGCTCGGGGTGCTCTCGCGTCGTCCCGACCTGCGCTGGCGCTCGAAGCCGCTCGCTGCCCTCCAGTTGGAGCTCCTCCGGGCCGTCGCGGAGAGGACCAGGCCTGGCGGGACGATCGTCTACTCGGTGTGCACGTTGAACGCCGACGAGAACGAGGCGGTCGTCGATGCCTCGGGTCTCACCGTCGAGCCGCTCGGCGACGAGTGGCCGGGGTTCGTGCATCCCAAGCGGCCCGAGTTCCTACTCGCAACGCCCCACCGGCACCACACCTCGGGCTTCTTCATCGCCCGGCTCCGGGTCTAGACGTCGACGTCGACGTCGACGATCGGTCGCTCGTCCTCGGGCCGACGCGTCGGGCTATTCCACGGCAGGAGCGTGACCTCGGCGCCGCAGACGCCGGGTGCAAGGAAGACCGACTCGTCGTCGTCGGCGCTCCACCACAGCGTGCAGCCCCAGCCGTCGTCGCGGCAGGCAAGCCACCCCTCGCCGCCTGCGTCGGCGATGCGCTGCAGCAGGGCGACCGGGTCATGGTCGGGAACGACGGTAACCTCGAACTCGTAGGCGTACGGCTCACCCCAGTGGCGCTCCGCTTCGGTTTCGACCGTCGCGGTGACCGCAAGCTCGAGCAACGTCCGCTCGACCTGATCGGCGGCCCGCGCGGCCTCGATGCCGTCGGTGATGTCGGTCACGAGGTGGAGAACGACCATGTCGCGGCGCTCGTCCGGAACCGGCAGCGTCGCGACCGGGCGTCGGGCACCGCTCTCGTCCTCGCACAGACCGGTCGGTTCGAGCGCGTCCTCGGCGCGGGTCACAAGCGCGTTTCGACCATTCCCGCTGGTGATCCGGACGAGCACGGCCCAGCTCGATCCGTCGTCGGTCGGGCCTTCGATGTCGTCCACGACACCCTCGACCGGTGAGTCTGAGAACACGACGATCTCACCTGGATGGAACCGAGGTCTCATCGTGGGCAGACTAATGACCTGAGGGGCGCCTAAGATCGTCTCCGATGGCGTGGCACGACTGGATCCGCACGGTCGAGATCGAACCGGCTCTGGCCCGGGCTGATCCGAGGGCGCGCGAGGTGCAGGTCGAGGCGCTCCTCCGTACCGGCTGCCGGGTCTTCCACCTGGACGCGTCAGATGCCACGCCCGTCTGGGCCCTGGCGCCGCTCCTGCAGCGCTATGGCGGGGTTCTTGACGTTCATCTCCACGCCGTTGATCCGGTGGCACGGTTCGGCGAGCTCGCCGCGGCAGGTGCCCAGAGTGTCACGGTCGACCTCGGACTTGTGCCCGACGCGGCCGACGCTGTCGATGCCGCCCATCGAAACGGACTCCAGGCGGGGATCGCGCTGCGCCCTGGCGATCCCCCGTCGTCGGCGGCAGCGGCCGACATCGTCGTCGTCGACGCGCTCGACGTACGTCGGGTCGCAGCCGGGCTCCCGCTCGGCACCCGGATTCAGGCCGAGGGCGACGTGGACCACGACAACGTCGCCGATCTCTACGCAGCGGGGGCGACCCTGCTCGTCGTCGGCGAGCCCATCTTCTCGCGGGAGGATCTGCCGCGCGCCTACCGGCGGCTCGTCCAGGCGCTCGCATGACGCTCAGCAGGGCGATCGCACTCGCAGCCGAGGCCGCCGAGCGCGCGTATCCGAAGCCCACGGTCGGCGCCGTTGTCGTGCGCGACGGAGTGATCGTGGGGGAGGGAGTGACCGAGCCGGGCGGCCGCCATGCCGAGACGGTCGCGCTCGACGCCGCCGGCGATCGAGCGGCGGGAGCGACGATGTACGTCACGCTCGAGCCGTGCGCGCACTGGGGAACGACCCCGCCGTGTACCGAGCGGATCATCACAGAGGGCGTTGCTCGGGTCGTTGTCGGGTCTCGCGACCCGAATCCCGAGGCTGCCGGCGGGATCGAGAAGCTCATCGCGGCGGGGATCGACGTCGAGCTCGCCGACTGGCCGGAGGCGCGACGCCAGAACGAGGCGTGGCGAACATGGGTCGCGCGCGGCAGGCCGTTCGTCACGCTGAAGATCGCTCTGACACTCGACGGTCGCGTGGCGGTGCCGGGGCGTCGCTGGATCTCGGGCGAGGAGAGCAGGCTGCTCGTACACGAGCAGCGCGCCGCCTCGGACGCAGTCGCTGTCGGGATGGGCACCGTGCACGCCGACAGCCCGCGGCTCGATGCCCGCGGCGTACCGACCCCGAAGGGGCAGCCGCGGCGGCTCGTCTTCGGCCGAGGGCCGCTCCCCGAGGGCTGCGACCTCGAGCTCCTGGCGGGGCCACTCGCGCAGGAGCTCACTGCGCTCGCGGGCCAGGGCGTCCAGTCGCTGCTGCTCGAAGGGGGGCCGACGCTCGCCACGGCGTTCCTCGAAGCAGGCCTCGTCGACAAGCTCCTCATCTTCGTCGCGCCGGTCATCGCGGGCGACGGGCCGACGTTCACGCCGCGGCTAGGATCGGCGGCGGCACTGACCCACCTGGCCGCGCGTCCGGTCGGTGACGACGTTCTCCTCGAGGCCTATGTCCACGCACCCTGAGTTCCAGCGCACCGACGATGAGATCGTCACGCTCCTCTCGAACTGGCTGATGCAGAACATCGGCAACGACGAGCTGCGCAAGCGCGTCGAGGAGATCGGTACGGCGGAGCTGGCGCCGGCGCAGCGGGACGCGGTCCACGAGCTCCTCGCCACGCTCGGCGGCGCCTTTCCCGGCGAGCGTGGTGGCCTCGAGATGATCGTCCGCGAGACGATCGAAGCGCTCGCCTACGGCGAGTAGCGAGGGCCGCGAACAGTCGCTCGGTAGCCTTGGCTGCATGTTCACCGGAATCGTGCGAGAGGTCGGCCATGTCGTGGGACTCGTCGGCGCGAACGACGGGATGCGGATCGAGGTCGAGGCGCCCGAGACGGCACCACTGACCGCGCTCGGCGACTCGGTCTCGATCAACGGGTGCTGCCTCACGGTGGTCGCGGTCGGCGCCGGACGCTTCGCGTTCG
This sequence comes from Actinomycetes bacterium, assembly GCA_037142875.1. Taxonomy (GTDB): domain Bacteria; phylum Actinomycetota; class Thermoleophilia; order Gaiellales; family Gaiellaceae; genus PALSA-600. The sequence continues at coordinate 94,736 of JBAWZV010000006.1, forward strand.
AGGCCGTGCCCGAGACGCTCGCGAAGACGTCGCTTGACCGACTCGCTGCCGGGAGCCGCGTCAACGTCGAGCCGGCACTTCGTGCAGGCGAGCCACTCGGAGGCCACTACGTGCAAGGTCACGTCGACGGTATTGGGAGCGTCCGGTCGGTCGTTCCGGAAGGGGATGGCCGTCGACTGACAGTCGATGCGCCCGACGAGATTCTTCGCTACGTCGTCTCCAAGGGGTCGATCGCCGTCGAAGGGACGAGCCTGACGGTCGCTGCTGTCGACGAGTCCGGGTTCGCGCTCGCCCTGATTCCGCACACGATCTCGGCGACGACGCTCGGTGATCTGAAGGCGGGCGACACCGTGAACCTGGAAGCCGACGTGCTGGCCAAGTACGTTGAGCGGCTGCTCCCCGGTCGGTAGCTAGCCTTCACGGATGGTCACCGCCGCACCGTTCGTCACCGTTGAGGCGGCGATCGAGGAGATCCGTCAGGGTCGGTTCGTTGTCGTCGTGGACGATCCCGGCCGCGAGAACGAGGGCGACCTCGTCATCGCAGCGCAGTTCGCGACGCCCGAGACCATCAACTTCATGGCGACCCATGCGCGTGGGCTGATCTGCCTCTGTCTCACCGAGGAGCGCGCCGATGAGCTCGGCCTGCGCCCCATGACTGACCGCAACGAGGCTCCGCTCGGAACGGCCTTCACCGTCTCGATCGAGGCACGAGAGGGCGTCACGACGGGCATCTCCGCGGCGGATCGAAGCCACACGATCGAGGTGGCGATCGCACCGAATGCGAAGGCTCGTGACCTCGTCCAGCCTGGGCATATCTTCCCGCTGCGCGCCAGGCCGGGCGGTGTTCTCGAGCGGATCGGCCAGACCGAGGCCGCAGTCGACCTTGCACGTCTCGCAGGACTCAACCCGTCCGGCGTGATCTGCGAGATCATGAATGAGGACGGCACGATGGCGCGCGTCCCGGACCTCGTGCCCTATTGCGAGCATCACGGACTGACGATGATCACCGTCGCCGACATCGTCGAGTACCGCCGACGGCACGAGAAGCTCGTCGAGCGGCGCGTCTCGGTTCGCCTCCCGACCGACTACGGCGAGTTCAACCTCATCGCCTTCCGCGAGACGCTGACCGGGAAGGTCCACGTCGCCCTCGTCCGAGGGGACGTCGACGGCGCCGAGAACGTGCTCGTTCGCGTGCACTCCGAGTGCCTCACCGGCGACGTCTTCCACTCGCTCCTCTGCGACTGCGGTGAGCAGCGTGAGCAGGCACTTGCACAGATCGCGCGCGAGGGCTGCGGCGTCTTCCTCTACATGGCGCAGGAGGGACGCGGCATCGGGCTGATCAACAAGCTTCGAACGTATGAGCTGCAGGCGCAGGGCCTCGACACCGTCGAGGCCAACGTGGCCCTCGGCTTCCCCGCCGATGCCCGCGACTACGGAATCGGCAACCAGATCCTGGCAGATCTCGGGCTGACCACGATTCGGATCCTCACGAACAACCCGAAGAAGCTGACCGGGATCGACGGGTTCGGCCTCAAGGTCGTGGAGCAGGTGCCGATCGAGGTCGCGCCGAACGACGAGAACCGGCGCTACCTCTCGGTCAAGCGGGATAAGCTCGGACACAGGCTTCACCACCAAGACCTCCGCAACCCCGATCTGGAGACCGAGACCGAGACATGAGCAACGAATGGGATGATCACGACCGCGACGATCTGGACGAGCTCGCTCCGCTCGGTGAGCGCGAGCCCGCTGACGCCGAAGAGGTCGACCTCCCCATCACCGCAACCGCGCTTCCTCTGGCCTTCGAGACGCCCAGCGAGACGAGCGATCCGTTTGCAGAGTGGCCGGAGCCGAAGAGCGGGCTCGTGATTGAGGACACGCCGGACGAGGGCGTGAGTGTCGAGCACGTGAGTGGCGAGATCGACGTGCCCGATGGCTACACCGTCCTCGAAGGGACACCGACGGGGCATCGCCGTACGGTCGCGGTCGTCGTGTCACGCTTCAACGGTGGTCTCACCAACCGCCTTCTCGCTTGCGCTATCAAGACGCTCGAGGATGCTGGCGTCTCGCCGGACTCGGTCACCGTCGTGCCCGTGCCGGGCGCGTTCGAGCTACCGCTCGCTGCGATGGCGCTCGCCAAGACACGCCGGTACGCGTGCGTCGTCGCGCTTGGCGCGATCGTCCGTGGCGAGACCGCGCACTTCGACTACGTCGCCAGCGAGGCCGCGTCGGGCCTGCAGCTCGCCGGTATCGAGACGGGTGTCCCGGTCGCCTTCGGCGTCCTCACTGTCGACACGGTCGAGCAGGCCGAAGCACGCATCGGTCGTGCCGCCGACGCTGTTCGAACGGCGCTCGAGATGGCTGACCTGTTCGCCCAGATGCGGGCCTCCGCCCGCGAGTCGTAGAGACCCGCTAGACTCCTTCGTCGATGTCCAAGATCTGCACAGTCTGTGGCAAGAAGCCCTCGTTCGGGAACAACCGGTCACACTCGATGGTTGCGACCCGTCGGCGTTTTGAGCCAAACCTCCAGCGTGTTCGCATGCTGTTGAATGGCGTCGCAACGCGCGCCTACGTCTGCACCCGGTGCCTCAAGGCCGGCAAGGTGCAGAAGGCCGTCTGACCCGGGTTTCGGTCGCGACGGAGGACGCGTGAGACATCGCGTGCTCGAACTGGCACGAGGGGCGCTCGCGGCGATCGAGGCGCACCGCGGTCGGATCGACGATCTCAACGTCTATCCCGTACCGGACGGTGACACCGGGACGAACCTCACGCTGACGGTGCAAGCCATCGTCGTGGCGCTCGAGTCCGGGCGCAGCGACGACAGGGCCGGCATCGCCCAGGAGGTCACGAGAGCGGCCCTGATGGGCGCCCGGGGCAACTCCGGCGTGATCCTCTCCCAGATCGTTCGTGGCGCCGCAGAGGCGTTCACGGTCTCCAATGACCTTGGCCCGGCGCTCCGCCGCGCAAGCGACGTGGCCTACGGGGCGGTACCGACGCCGGTCGAGGGGACGATCCTGACCGCGATCCGGGAGCTTGCCGAGGAGGCCGAGTCCGGCGGTGACCTCGCTGCGGTGCTGCGGCGTGGCGATGACTGCGTCGTGCGCACCCAGGCGCTTCTGCCCGCACTCACGGCGGCCGGCGTCGTCGATGCGGGTGCGGCAGGGCTCGTCGAGATCGTGCGGGGCATCGCTGCCGCGATCAGCGGTGAGGCGCTTCCGGCCCCCGACCCGGGAGCGCGCGTGGCGCTGACGACCGACGCGATCCACCTCGAGCCGTCTCGCTACCGCTACTGCACCGTCTTCGTGGTCGAGGGCGAGGAGCTGGATGCGCCGATCCTTGAGTCGGAGCTCGCGGCGTTCGGCGACTCGCTTCTCGTCGTTGGCGATCCGGCCGCGCTCAAGGTGCACGTCCACACCGACGATCCCGGGCGGGCGCTCTCGCTTGGAACCGCCCGCGGCACGATCGCCGGAATCGAGATTGCAAACATGCACGCCCAGACGGCGCAGCGCGAGGAGCGGCTCTCCCATCCGCCCGTGGAAGCGTGCGCGGTTGTCGCTGTCGTCGCAGGAGACGGGAACCGTGCGCTCTTCGAGAGCCTCGGCGCGACGGTCGTCGACGGCGGTGCGACGATGAACCCTTCGACGGCAGAGATCCTGGCGGCGATCGACGCGGCCGACGGTGCCGAGGTGATCGTGCTGCCAAACAGCGGCAACGTGATCATGGCGGCCGAGGCGGCAGCGGGTAGCGCCGCGCGGCCGACCCGTGTGTTGCCGACGACGACACTGCAGGCAGGACTCGCAGCCCTTGTCGCGTTTACGCCGTCACGCGCAGCGGATGCGAACGCCGCGGAGATGGCCGGAGCTGCGTCGGAGATTGTGACCGGTGCCGTCACGCGCGCGTCGCGCGACGTCGAGAGCGACGGCGTCACGATCCGCACCGGTGAGTGGCTCGGGCTGGTCGAGCGCAGGCCTGTCGCTGGCGGGAGCTCGTTTGACGAGGTGACGCGCGTTGTGCTCGCCCGTTTGCTTGATGAGCCGCGCGGCGTTCTGACGTTCCTGACGGGCGCGGAGCCGCAGCCGCTCGACACGATCCTGGTCGAACTCGCCGAGACGCACCCCGCGGTCGAGTGCGATGTGCACGACGGCGGCCAGCCTCACTACACGCTCCTGCTCTCGGCGGAATAACCTGACGCTCGTGGGCGGGGTCAGCGTGGTGATCGTCGAGGACAACCGGGTGTTCCGCGAGACGCTCGAGCTGATGCTTGGCTTGCGCCGCGAGATCACCGTGGTCGGGTCGGTCGACGGTGGCCTCGCGGCCGTCCAGGTCTGCGCGGAGCTGCAGCCGGACGTCGTGCTGATCGACTACCGGATGCCGGGGATGGACGGCGCCGAGGCGACGCGCGAGGTCCTGCTCGCCTCGCCGCGCTCGAGCGTCGTCTGTCTGACAGCATCGATCTCCCATGCCGAGGTGAGCCACGTCCTCGCTGCGGGCGCAGTCGCCTGCCTGACCAAGGACAGGGATCTCGACTCGATCGTCAACGCCATCCACGCTGCTGCCGCAAGGCCGTCACTCGCATGAACCTCAACGCATCCGATACCGCAGTCGTTCTCGACTCGACGGCAGACTTTCCCGACGCGCACGAGCGCTTTCCGAACTGGCGCGTGGTGCCGCTCTACGTCAACTTCGGAACGGTGAGCTATCGCGACGGCGTTGACATCGGGCCCGACGAGTTCTACAAGCGCCTCGCTGCGTCGGCCGAGTCACCGAGGACATCGCAGCCGACGCCGGCCGACTTCCTCACGGTTTACGACGCGCTCGCACCGACGTATCCGAACGTGATCTCGCTGCAGCTCTCCTCGACCCTCTCTGGAACATTTGCCAGCGCGCAGACGGCCGCCGGGTTGAGTGCTGCGGCCGTGCGGGTCTTCGATACGCGGTCGGTGGCGGCTGCAGTCGTCCTGCTCGGTCTCGCGATCCAGCGCCGGCTCGAGGCGGGGACAACCGACCAGGAGATCGCGGCGCTCGTCGACCGCTTCTGCCGCGAACACCGTCTGTTCGCGACGTTCGAGACCCTCGAGTACCTCGCTCGCGGCGGGCGGATCGGCCGCGCCGCCGCTTTCGCCGGCGGCCTGCTCAACGTCCAGCCGATCCTGTCGCTCGAGGATGGCGAGCTCGTGCCGTTCAAACGGGTGAGAGGTGGGCAGAAGGCGATCGAGGAGCTCGGCGCGCTGCTTGTTGCCGAGACGGCCGACACGCCTTCTCTCCGGGTTGCGTTCGCGAACGCTGCCGCTCCGGAACGGCTGGCAGCGCTCGAGGCGGTTGTTCGCCGTGTCCGGCCGCATGCGCAGGTCGAGGTTTCAACCTCTCTTGGGGCCGTTGTCGGGACCCACGCAGGGCCTGGAGCCCTGGGTCTCTTCTGGTTCGACGACCCGGAGGGGTAATGCCCGCCGGGTCGGGTCATATACTCGGTCCCGGTGGTGACGATGGCCCGTACGGAGTCGGGTTTCTCCGGCCTGGTCCAGGACGGTAACTGGCCGCGGCCGCGCGGCTGGGCGCGCCCGGAGCGGCTTGCAGAGACCCTTGGAGCGCTCCCGGGCGTCGGGCCTGCACTCGCAAAACGGCTCCGGCTGCTGGGCCTCGCCACGGTCGACGACCTGCTGTTCCGGCGGCCGCGCCGTTACGAATCGGCTGCCGACGAGGTGCCGATCGCGCACGTCTGTGGTGAGGCGGAGGTCGCGATCGCGGGAACGGTCTCCGAGGTTCGCGTGCGGCGCACCTCCCGCCGACTCTCGCTCCTGACGGCACGGGTCACCGACCCGAGCGGGACGATCTCGGCGACCTGGTTCAACCAGCCGTGGCTGGTCGAGAGGCTCGTTCCCGGGGCCACCGTTCGCCTGCGCGGCAAGCTCGGGAAGTATGGATTCGACGTCAAGTCGTACGACCTCGGAGAGGCGCGGGCGACGGCCGACTTCGCCCCCGTCTACGGGGCCAGCGAGGCGGTTCCGTCCTTCAAGCTGCGCGAGCTCGAGCGCGCCGCGCTCGAGCTGCGCGTCTACGACGTCCTCGACCCGCTCCCGTCGCACCTCGAGCTGCCGCTTCGACGCGACGCCCTCGCTGCCGTCCACTTTCCCGTCGACCCGTCCCAGGCGGAGACCGCGCGGCGCAGGCTTGCTCTCGACGAGCTCGTGGCGCTGCAGCTCGCGGTGCTCCGGTCACGTGCCGAGGACGCGGTCGCCGACTCGCTTGGTGAGCCGGGCGAGCTCGTTGGTCGCTACGTGGCGTCGCTGCCGTTCGCCCTCACCGAGCATCAGCGCGCCGCGATCGTCGAGATCGACGCCGACCTCGCACGCACCGTTCCGATGCAGCGGCTGCTCCAGGGCGACGTCGGCTCGGGCAAGACGGTCGTCGCGCTCTACGCGCTCCTCCGTGCGGTCGAGACCGGCAGCCAGGGGGCGCTGATGGTGCCGACCGAGACACTCGCTGAGCAGCACTTCCTCACCGTCGAGGCTCTCTGCACGCCGCTCGGGGTCAGGTGCGTGCTCCTGACGGGGGCGTCCGGCTCGAAGCGTCTGCGCGCCGAGCTCGCGAGCGGCGAGGCGCAGATCGCCGTCGGGACGCACGCGCTGATCCAGCGCGAGGTCGAGTTCGCCGATCTGGCTGTGGCGGTCGTCGACGAGCAGCATCGCTTCGGGGTCGAGCAGCGCAAGGCGCTCGCCGAGCGCCGGACGCCTCACGTGCTTCACATGACGGCAACGCCGATTCCCCGGACGCTCGCCCTGACGGTGTACGGCGACCTCGCGGTGACCGAGATCGCGAAGCCGCCGGCTGAGCGCAAGCCGATCATGACGGCGTGGGTGGGGGCGGAGCGGTCGAGCGAGGCCTACGGCAGGCTTCGGGTACACCTCGATGCGGGCCGCCAGGCGTACGTTGTCTGTCCGCTGATCGAGGCGTCGGAGACGACGCTTGCCCGCGCGGCCGAGCAGGAGGCCGAGCGCCTGCGCCGCGCCGAGCTCGCCGGGTACCGGGTCGGGCTTCTCCATGGCCGACTCAAGGCCGCCGAGCGGCGCGAGGTGATGCGCGCGTTCAAGGAGCGCGAGCTCGACGTGCTCGTTGCGACGACGGTGATCGAGGTCGGGGTCGACGTGCCGAACGCGACGATCATGATCATCCAGGAGGCCGATCGCTTCGGTCTCGCTCAGCTTCACCAGCTTCGCGGGCGGGTGGGGCGTGGCGCCGAGCAGTCCTACTGCCTCCTCGTGTCGCGGACGAAGGACGAGCTGACCGACTCTGCCCAGGCGCGACTCGAAGCACTCGTCTCCACGACCGACGGATTTGACCTGGCCGAGCGCGACCTCGAGCTGCGTGGCGAGGGCTCGTTCTTCGGCGCGCGTCAGTCGGGCCGGCTCGGCGATCTTCGCTTCACCTACCTCCGCGCGGACAGGGCGCTGCTTGAACGCGCCCGTGAGGTCGCTCGCTCGCTTGTCTCGGAGCAGGGCCCATGGCAGGACGCGGCCGACGAGCTGCTCGCCGACAACGACCTCACCGGTCTCGCGTGAGTCGCAGAAGGTCAGCGTCGTGGTTGCCCCAGCGTCGCTGAAGCGCCACGCGAGTGAGGGGTAGGCTCTCGCCGTGCGGATCATCGCGGGAAGCAAGCGGGGGCACCGGATCGACGCGCCGAAGGGGGACAAGACACGTCCGACCTCGGACTTCGTCCGGGAGTGCGTCTTCAACCTGATCGGCCCTGTCGACGGAGCCTCTGTGCTTGATCTCTACGCTGGCTCCGGCGCGCTGGGGATTGAAGCGCTCTCACGCGGTGCCGAGCGCGCCGTCTTCGTCGACGCCGATCGCGCCGCGTGCCGCGCGGTCGACGCGAACCTCGAGAAGTGCAAGCTGCAAGGGATCGTTCTCTGCCAGGACGTCCACCGGGCGCTCGGCGCCGACCGCGGCGGCTACGACCTGATCCTGGTCGACCCGCCGTACGACCAGACCGACCACACGCGTCTCGCACCGCAGATCGCCCGTCTCCTCGCCCCCGACGGCCTGTTCGTCCTCCAGACACCGGCGTCGCTCGAGCCCACCCTCGAAGGACTGACCATCCGCACCTCGCGCAAGTACGGCTCCGCGAGGCTTACCCTGTTCGAGCTGTGATCACCGCGATCTGCCCCGGCTCGTACGACCCCGTCACCAACGGGCACGTCGACGTGATCACGCGGGCGGCGCAGATCTTCGACCGCGTCGTCGTCGGCGTGGTCGGAAATCCGCAGCACAAGTCACCGACCTTCCCGCTCGAGGAGCGCGTCGAGCTGCTCAAGGAGGCGCTCGCTCCCGTCCGGAACGTCGAGGTCGACGTCTTCAGCGAGCTCGTCGTCGCGTTCGCCCGCCGCTGGGATGCCAAGGTGATCGTCAAGGGGCTCCGGGTGATCTCCGACTTCGAATGGGAGTTCCAGATGAACCAGCTCAACCGGCACCTTGCCCCGGAGATCGAGACGGTCTACGTGATGGCAAGCTCGCAGGTCAGCTTCGTCTCTTCAAGTGGCGTGAAGGAGATTGCCTCCTTCGGGGGAAATGTTGAGGAGCTCGTTCCAAAAGCCGTCGCGCGCCGCCTCCGGGAGCTCTTCCCGAACGGACGTGGTGGCACGCCAGTCAGCGATCAGGAGTAAGCTTCAGCGAACGCATGGACGTACTCGTTCTCATCGACAAGCTCGACGACCTCGTACACAACGCGAAGGCCGTGCCCCTCACCGACCAGGTGCGGATCGACCGCGAGGAGATCTACGACATCCTCGACCAGATGCGTGCCACGATCCCCGAGGAGATCAAACAGGCCCGCTGGATCGTCAAGGAGCGTCAGGAGATGCTTGCCGAGGCCAAGCGCGAGCAGGACAGGCTCCTGCAGGAGGCCCGCGAGCAGGCCGTTCGTGAGGCGTCGCAGACGGAGATCGTGAAGCTCGCCGAGCGCCAGGCGCAGGAGATCATCGATGAGGCACGCCGCAACGCGCGGGAGATGCGCCTCGAGATGGAGGACTGGGCCGACGGGATGCTCGCCACCCTTGAGAACAATCTCGACAAGTTCCTCACCGCGGTACGCCGCGGCCGCGACCGTCTCCACGAGCGCTCGCAGGAAACCGTCGTCGCGGGTATCGGCCCGATCGACGTCGGCGACGACGGCGCGTACTAGCCACCGGCCGCCGCGGTGATCCGCAGGCTCCTCGCGCTGTTTCGCTCCGGCGTCTCGATCGAGGAGATCGATGCCTTCCGTCGTCCCGGCATCGACGCCTACGACCTGGCGGAGAGCCTTCCGGTCGGCTGGGCTCGCTACGCCGCCTGGAACGCCTTCGTCCTGCAGACCTACGGAGACAAGCTGATCGAGGCTGGCGAGTCCGACGGGTACGTCCCGGGGGAGATCGCGATCGTCGCACGGGGACTCTTCCGCCTCGTCGGGGAATGGCTCCTACGGGCGCGGCAGCTCGAGGCGACTCCGGCGCTGACGATGGACGTGGAGTTCCCAGGCGAGCTCCCGAACTGGCGGACGTCGATCAGGGAGTCCGACGAGCTCGCGGGGATGCGCGCAACCCTGGAGGCGCTGCGGGCGTGGGCTGCCTCGGATCTCGACCGCTTCGGCGGCGAGGAGACGGCGGAGGCGCGCCTCCGCGGCCGTCTCGCGGCCGTCGACTCCGCAATCGACACCGTGGATGCGCTCTGGACGTCCCGGCCGCCGGAGGAGCTGCGAGGAGGCATAGGGGACGCGCTCGTCGACGGCCTCGAACGCGCGAACCAGCTTGGTCAGCTGCTCGCCCAGCCGGCGCTCCTCGAGCGCGTCGCGCACGACTGACGCCCCCTCTGCTCGGTACGCTGCATCCGTGACGAGCTTCAACCTTCGCCAGGTGAAGCTGCGTCCGGGCGAGCAGCACCGGGAGGCTCTGGAGGTTGAGCTGCCGGCGTTCGAGTTCGGTGGGCAGCGCTACGTGCCGGTGCCGGAGACGGTGACCGCCGACTTCGTGATCGATCGCGCGCTCACCGGCACGGTCTTCGGTCTCACGTTCGCAACGCACCTTCAGGGGCCGTGCTACCGCTGCCTGGGGGATGCGTTCCTGGACATTCCGGTGAAGGCTCGCGAGTACCAGGCCGAGTCGCCCGACGATGAGGAGCTGACGACGCCGTATGTCGCCGCCGACCAGCTCGATGTCTCGGCGTGGGCTCGTGACAACGTCGCTCTCGCGTTGCCCGAGAAGATCCTCTGTCGGAAGGGCTGCGCGGGGCTCTGTGCGACCTGTGGAGCGAGTCTGAACGACAACCCACACGAGCACGACGCTCCCCCCGGAGACTCGCGCTGGTCGGCACTTGACGGTCTCCGCGGCCTCTTGTAGCTCGCGTCAGCTACAGTTTCGGCCGCTTACCATGGCAGTCCCAAAAAGGAAAACCTCAAAGTCCCGTCGCGACAAGCGTCGGGCGACGCACGCGATCGAGGCGCCGCGGGTCAACACGTGCCCGCAGTGCAACTCGCCCAAGCTTCCTCATCGGGTTTGCCCGACCTGCGGCACGTACAAGGGCCGCGAGGTCATTCCCATCCGTTTCGGGGGGTAACCCGTGACTCGCGTCGCGGTTGACGCCCTCGGTGGCGACCGCGCCCCTGCTGAGATCGTCGCAGGCGCGCTCGAGGCGGCAGCCGACGGCATCGACGTCGTGCTCTTCGGGCCCGCCGGGTTGGAGACGGGTGGACTTGAGCTCGTCGAGACGACCGACGTGATCGAGATGGCAGAGAAGCCGGCCGAGGCAGTGCGCGCGAAGCCGAACTCGTCGCTCGTCGCCGCGGTTCGGTCTGTTGCCGACGGCACGACCGACGCCGTCGTCTCGGCCGGGAACACCGGCGCTGTTCTCGCGGCCGGTCTGCTGCATCTCCGGCGTCTTCCTGGTGTCCTCCGTCCGGCGATCGCGGTTCCGATTCCGGCGCGCCTGAAGCCAACCCTTCTCCTTGACGGCGGCGCGAACGCCGACAGCCGCCCCGAGCACCTCGTCCAGTTCGGCGTGATGGGCTCGATCCTGTCGCAGGAGCTGCTCGGCGTCGAGAACCCCGAGGTGCGCCTCCTCTCGATCGGCGAGGAGCCCGAGAAGGGCGACCAGATCACGATCGAGGCGCACGAGCTGCTGCGCGACGAGACGGGCCTCAATTTCCTCGGGAACGCCGAGGGGCGTGACCTGCTCCGCGGCACCTCGGACGTGATCGTCACGGGCGGCTTCACCGGAAACCTCGCGCTGAAGCTGCTCGAGGGCACGATCAAGGAGCTACTCGACGCGCTCCGCGAGGAGATCTCGGCGACCCCGCGCGGCAAGATCGGCGGCCTTCTTATCCGTCCGGCCGCCCGTCGCCTGCGGACGCGGCTCGACCCCGACACCTACGGCGGTGCGTACCTGATCGGCCTTCGTGGTCTGGCCGTGATCTCGCACGGCAACGCCGGAAGGACGGCGATCGGGAACGCGATTCGGCTCGCGGCCCGCGGTGTCGACAACCGCGTTGTCGATCGTCTGGCGGAGCGTCTGCCCTATCGCGACCGCCGCGAAGAGTCGCAAGGCACCTGATCACGTCGTGGCGCGCGGTATGATCGGCGCGCTCCCGCCCCCAATACCTAGAGAGGTGTCATGGCAGCGTCCCGCGAAGAGGTCTACGAGCGCGTCAAGGAAGTTCTGACCGATCAGCTCGGTGTCGATGAAAGCGCCATCAACGAGGAGGCGCATTTCCAGGATGACCTCGATGCCGACTCGCTCGATCTGGTCGAGCTGATCATGGAGCTCGAGGATCAGTTCGGAATCAAGATCTCCGATGAAGACGCCCAGAAGATCACCACCGTTCGCCAGGCAGTCGACTACGTCTCTGCGCTCCAGTAACGGTCTTCTCGAACTGATCGACGCGCTGCCGCCCGAACGGGCAGCGGCTGCGTTCACCCATTCCAGCTGGGCGGCCGAGAGGATCGAGTCGTACGAACGACTCGAGTTCCTCGGCGACTCGGTGCTTGAGCTCGTGATCGCCCATGCGCTGTACGAACGGTTTCCTGACTACAGCGAGGGGCAGCTTGCGAAGCTTCGCTCGCACGTGGTCTCACGTGCGAGCTGCGCCGTGGTCGCCGAGGAGCTTCGCCTCGGCGACCGGCTGCTGGCCGAGGCGTCCGGGCCGGACACCGAGGAGCAGCGCGGCCTCGTCCACAACCGCAATATCCTCGCGGCGATCCTCGAGGCCGTTCTCGCGGCGCTCTACCTGGAGCATGGCTTCGGGCCGATCGCGCCGGCGATCGTCGAGGCGTTCGGAAGCCGGATCGACTACGCCCTCTCCAACCAGGTAGACCACAAGACCGAGCTGCAGGAGACGGTCGCCCGGCTCGGCCGGACGGTCGCCTACTTCGTGCTCGACGCTGTCGGGCCGGCCCACAAGCGGACGTTCACGATGGCCGCAACGATCGACGGCGAGCAGGCTGGGACGGGTGTGGGGAGCTCGAAGAAGGCGGCCGAGCAGCTCGCTGCGCGCGAGGCGCTCGAGTGGCTTGCACGCGATCTTCCTGCGTAGGAGGGCCGTCCGCCGCCGAAGTCAGACTTCCGGCGCGTGCATCTGAAGACGATCAAGCTCCGTGGGTTCAAATCATTCGTGGACCCGGTTGAGGTGCGCCTCGAGTCCGGGGTAGCAGTCGTCGTCGGTCCGAACGGCTCGGGGAAGTCGAACATCTCCGACTCGATCCTCTGGGCGACCGGCTCGCTTGCGCCGCACGAGCTGCGCGCCGAGAAGCCGGACGACGTTCTGTTTGCCGGGTCGAACGGACGCAAACCCGTCGACCACTGCGAGGTGGAGCTGATCTTCGACAACGAGGATGGCGCCTGGCCTGACCTGCCGTTCTCCGAGGTCTCGCTCACCCGTCGGCTTCATCGCGGCGGTGAGGGGCAGTACCTGATCAACCGCGCGGCGGTGCGCCGGATCGACCTCGTCGAGCTGCTCTCCGACGTCGGTCTCGGCGGTGGTCTGCGCTCGGTGATCTCGCAGGGGAGCGTCGAGTCCGTCCTGGGCGCGAAGCCGGCCGAGCGTCGCTCACTCATCGAAGAGGCTGCCGGTCTTGGACGGTTCAAGATGCGCCGCCATCGGGCAGAGCTGAAGCTTGCGCGTGTTGCGACGCAGGTCGAGCGGGCGCGTGACATCGAGGAGGAGGTGCGCAAGCGGCTTCGCCCGCTCGCGTTGCAGGCGACGGCGGCCGAGCGCGCCGAGAAGCTCGTCGAGGAGCTTGTCCGGATCCAGGCGGCGATTGCCACGCTCGATCTCGCCCGGCTGCGCGAGCGCCGCGCCGCTGCCGAGGGACGGCGCGCCCACGAGGTCACGCGGCGTCAGGAGGTCGAGCTGAAGATCTCTGCACTCCTCGACGCCCGGGAGAAGGCCGAGGAGGAGCTCACCGACGCCGCCGGGGCCCGCGAGGGCGCCACGGCCGCGCTCTACCGTCTTCGGGCGGGTGCAGAGCGGCTCGTGCTGCGCCGCGAGTCGGCTCAGGCTCTCTACGCGAATCTGAAGGCCGAGCACGAGGTTGCGCTCAAGTTCGACCCAGCACAGTCCGACGCACTCGTACGCGCGGCACGCGAGGCCACAGTGGCCGCGCAGGCTGCGGCCGCGGATCGAGCGCGGCTCGAGCTAGAGGCGCAGGAGCGCTGGGCCCGGGTCGGTGCGGTGGAGCGGTCGCGTCAGTCGGTGATCGCTGCCGAGCTCGACGTGCTGCTGGAGGCGCGCGCGAAGGTCGAGGACGAGCTCGTTGGGGGCGGTCGCAACGCGCTGCTTGCGCTGCGTGAGGCGAGCCAGCGCCTCGCGCTCCGGCACGAGTCGACGAATCGTCTCCGCGAGGGGCTGCGTCGCGAGATTGAGGAGGCGAACCGTGTCCTTCCGGGGCCGTCGCCTGCCGCGCTTGGCGTCGCAGCCGATGAGACAGACGCGCAGGCGCGCGCTGCGACCCGCGAGCGCGACGACCTGAACGCGCGCGCGGCGCTTGCTCGCGAGCGGCTTGCGGGACTCGAGCAGTCGCTCGCAGAGCGCGAGGGCATCCCGCCCGCCGCGCGTGCGTTTGCGGAGGAGGGTGAGCGGCTTGCGCTCTCGCTGCTTGAAGTCGCCCCGGGCGAGGAGCGCGCGGTGGCTGCGGCGCTTGGTCGCCTGGCGTCATCGATCGTCACAGACGATCCGGCTCACGGCCTCGCGTTGCTCGAGAAGGCCCGCGATGCCGGTCTCGGCTCACTCGTCGTGCTCGTGGGCCGCGATCCCCGCGACGTCGTCGCTGGTCTTCCCGTTGTCGAGGCCGGTGAGCTCCTTGCGTCACCGGTCCCCGCGGTCACGCGCGAGGGGCTCGGCTGGGATCCGACGCGCGGCGAGCTCTGGTTCGCCGGTGAGACCGCAGAGGCGGTCCTGCTCGAGCTCGAGGCGCAGCGCAATGCGCTCGCCGAGCAGGTCGCCGGGCTCGAGCAGGCCGCTGCTGCCGCGGCCGAGGCCGCAGCGACCGCCGCCGAGCGCGCACAGGGCGCCGCTTCCGCTTTCGCTCCCGTCGCGCATCTCCGCAGCGTGCGGCGCAAGGATCCGGTTCTGCTTGGGCGCATCGGTGGGGCGGCCGACCGCCTGGACGAGGCGCTTCGCCTGGCGGCGGCAACTGCCTCTCGGATGGAGGGGCCGCTCGCCGCCCGGGCCGCATCGGCTGCCGACGACCTCAAGGCGATCACGACGAGCGAGACCGACCTGCGCCGCAGCGTTGCCGAGCTCGACGCCCTCGCTCTCGCGGCGGAGCGCCGCGCGAATGGCCGTGGGGCTGACCGCCACGGCATCGACGTCTCCGGTGACCCCGAGGCCCTCCGCGCGGAGGCCGAGGACATCTCTGCGCAGGCCGCAGCGGCGGCGAGTGCTGCCGCTGCCGCCGCTGAGCGAGCCGCTGCTGCGTCGCGCGCCCTTGCCGACGCCGATGGTCGTCTCTCCCGCCGCGTCAGCGCACACGTGCTCGAGCAGCTCGCCTCGTCGGCAGGTCGGCTCGCTGCGGCTCTCACCGTCGGGATCGATCGCTTCGAGGGGCCGCTGCGGGCACGCGTCGAGGCTGATGCTGCCCGCACCGTTGAGCTCGGCGCCGACCTGCGCCGCCTCGGTGCCGAAGAGGTTGAGCTTCGCGCCGTGGCCGCGAGCACGTCGGAGCGCCTGTCGGCGATCGACGTCGAGCTGGCACGGACGGACGCCGAGCAGGAGGATGCGCAGCGCCGTCTCGATGAGGCCGACGCCGAGCCCGCCGAGGGCGACGACCGCAACGAGCTCGCGCAGCGTTTCGAGCGCCTTGAGCGCCGTCGTGAGCAGCTCGGTCAGGTGAACCCGCTCGCAAAGGAGGAGTACGAGGAGGAGAAGCTCCGCCTCGAGGAGCTCTCCGCTCAGCGTGAGGATCTCGAAAAGAGCCTTGAGGAGATCGAGAAGCTCCGTCAGGAGCTGACCGAGACGGTCGAGAGCCGCTTCGCGGAGACGTTCGCGGCCGTCGAGAGGCACTTCACTGATGTCGCCGCCACGCTGTTCCCCGGAGGTGAGGGCCGACTGCTTCTCACAGATCCCGAGGACGAGAGCGAGGAGCACGGCATCGAGGTCGAGCTTCGTCCAGCGGGCAAGCGTGTCACCCGCCTGTCGCTCCTGTCCGGCGGTGAGAAAGCTCTCGGCGCAATCGCATTCCTGTTTGCGCTGTTCCTCGCCCGCCCGAGCCCGTTCTACCTCCTCGACGAGGTCGAGGCGGCGCTCGACGACACCAACATCGGTCGCTTTACGAGCCTGCTGCGCCGCTACGCCGATCAGGCGCAGTTCATCGTGATCACGCATCAGAAGCGCACGATGGAGGCCGCCGACGTCCTCTACGGTGTCACGATGGGCCCCGACGGCGTCTCGCAGATCGTCTCCCGTCGGCTCCCGCAGGAAGCGGAAGCCGAAGCCGAAGCGGTCAAGATCGCCTGATCGACGCCGGACGGCCCGCTGGATCGCAGACTCAGGGCTTGAGCCGATGAGGGGTACTGCCGCTGAAACGCTTTTCTCTTGAGAGATCGTTGAGTAGTTGAGGAAATAGGAGGCATGCGCGCGCCTCTCGACACGCTCTTCGATCTCTCTCTCTCTCTCTCTCTCTCTCTCTCTCTCTCTCTTGCGCGGACGCAGCTGGCCCGCGACGTCGATCGCGACGTGCTGGCGGCACTTCTCGCCCGCCGCTGAGAGTCAGGTCTGGCGTTAGCCGGTCGGCATGCCGAGCTGGTAGCCCTGAAAGCTGGTGGTCGAGAGCTGGAGCGCCACGTACTGGGGTGGCCTTCCGATGTCGATGAACACGCGCTTGCCGGCGATCATCACGTTCGTCGCGTGCATCGGGCCGGCCTGCGCTTCGAGGACGACACGGCTGACCGCACCGCCGCCGACGTAGCTCTGCCCCTCGTAGATCACCTGGGTGGGAAGCGACTCCGACTGCGAGAACTTGAAGACGGCACCCGCCCCGAGGACGATCGCAGCCGTCACCAGCACAGGGATCAGGATCTTGCGAGCCGTCGAGCGTTCGTCTCTCACCGTCTGATCGTGTCACAGACCGCGGGGCACCGGTCGGCGTGGCCCGCGCCGCTAGCGTTTCGTCCCATGGCGCGCAGCTGGGCTGAACTCCTCGGTGATACTGACGGGCCCCAAGAGTCCGAGGCCTCGCGCCAGGGATTCTTCGGCCGGCTGCGTGAGTCGCTTGGCCGCTCCCGCCGCGCCCTCACCGACCAGCTCGCGGCCGTCGCCTTCGATCCCGGCGACGCGGCCTCGTGGGAGCGGCTTGAGGAGGCGCTGCTCGGTGCCGATGTCGGCGTGCCCGCGACAGCCGAGCTGATCAGACGGCTCGAAGCGCGCCAGGATCTGACCGACCTCGACACAGCGCTCACGGAGGAGATCACCGCGCTCTTCGGCGCACCGCCGACCCTCGACCTCGCGCACGCACCTGCAGTGATCCTCGTCGTCGGTGTGAACGGCACCGGGAAGACGACGACGATCGGCAAGCTCGCCCAGAAGCTCCACGAGCACGGTCGAAGCGTCACGCTCGGTGCTGCCGACACGTTTCGCGCGGCAGCCGAGGAGCAGCTCGAGGTCTGGGCGAAGCGTTCGGGCGCCCGTTTTGTTGGCGGTGAGCGCGGGGGAGACCCGGCAGCCGTCGCCTTCGACGCCGTCAAGGCCGGTGGCGACGTCGTGATCGTCGACACCGCTGGCCGCCTTCACACGCAGACGAACCTGATGGACGAGCTCGTCAAGGTCCGCCGGGTGATCGCCCGACAGATCGAAGGGGCTCCGCACGAGACGCTGCTCGTCCTCGACGCCACTACCGGGCAGAACGGTCTCCAGCAGGCACGGCTGTTCGGCGAGGCGGTCGGGGTGACCGGGGTCGCGTTGACGAAGCTCGACGGCTCGGCCAAGGGCGGCATCGCCGTGGCGATCGCGCATGAGCTCGGGCTGCCGGTCAAGCTCGTCGGCGTCGGTGAGGGGCTCGACGACCTCCGTCCGTTCGATCCGGACGAGTTCGCCCGCGCCCTCGTCTCCGCCTGACGCCGGAGGCAATTGTCCCCCAAAAGGGGAAGTTATCCTCCCTACCTTCTGCATACCGGGACTGACGTCGGTTTGCAACCTGGTGCCTCGACACTGCTCTTACCAATCAAGCGACGCCTGTGTTG
>JBAWZV010000007.1:0-105880 GCA_037142875.1 Actinomycetes bacterium
CGAGGTCGAGCTTCATGCCGCTTTGCTGGCTCGGCGAATCCGGTGAGCCTGCGACAGGAGTGGAACTAAACGGGGCACTCTCGAACCCCCTTGCAAACCATAAAGACGACCTCGGGAAGCTATCTGAGCTGCACCGAAGGCTCCTCGCCAAGTCGGCGACAGCCCCAATTGTGCCTCGACGGGTGCCACGGCGGCCGACTCGGGTGCTGGAGCTCGTGACGACCGTGCTTGAGCTTGCCGGAGAGCCGATGCGCGCGTGCGAGATCCATGCCGCCGCGTCGGAACTGATCGGTGAGTCGATCGGGTGGTCGTCGGTGAAGGGAATCCTGTCTGCCTATGCGATCGGTGGTGACCGACGATTTCGGCGAATCCGGCGAGGCTGCTACGAGCTTAACCGCGGATTTCGAGGGGAATCGCATTTCTGAACCCCACAGGACGGGCGAGCGCCAGTCTGTTCGTCGGGTTGGACTCCAGACCGCTAACAAGGGGGGCATCCGACCCCTAGACTCTGGGGGCAGTCTAGGAGGTACATGAGCACGTTCAAGACAAATCCCTGGGACATCGATCAGCTGCTGTCGCTGATGGACAGCCGCAAGATCGTGCTTCCGGAGTTCCAGCGCAGCTTTGTCTGGTCGCCGAAGGACATCGATCTGCTGATCACGTCGCTGGTTCAGGACTACCCGGCCGGAAGCCTCCTCTTTCTGCGTGCGGACGGTACGAGCGAGCTCGCCTGGCGGAAGGCGGAAGGCGTGCCCGACAACGGCGAAGTGACGCCGGACTACCTCGTCCTCGACGGGCAGCAGCGACTGACGAGCCTGTCGCTAGCGCTGAACGGCCGCGGTGACCACGTCTTTCTGATGGATCTTCAGCTGCTTGAGCAGGACGACCTTGAAAGCGTGATCTACCCCCTTCGGCGCAAGGACGCCGAGAAGAAGGGCCTATTCGACCGCGAGACCCAGTTCGAGAAGCACACATACCCGGTGTGGGTCGCGATGGGTGCTGATGACGGCGACTGGTGGTTCCAGGATTACGCGCAGTACCACGCTGATCGTGGCGGAGGTGATCTGCAGGAGCTCCGTGATCGTGCGAAGGAGCTACAGGCGAAGTTCGTGAAGCCGCTGAAGGACTACCGCTTCCCGGTCGTCGAACTGCCCTCGAACACGAGCCTGGATGCCGTCTGCCAGATCTTCGAGACGCTCAACAAGACCGGGATGAAGCTGACCGTCTTCGACCTGCTGACGGCGAAGTTCTGGCCGCAGGGCATCAAGCTTCGCGAACTCCTCGAGAGTGCGCAAGACGAGTACCCGCTTCTCGGCGAGGACGAGTTCAACGTCGATGCGACCTTCTTGATGCAGGCGGTTTCGCTGCTCCGCAATGGGGTCTGCAAGCGCGGCGACCTACTCAATCTCAGCCCAGATGGCTTCGAGGAGGACTGGTGGAATGTCTGCCGCGGCGCATCGGCGGCGTTGACCATGCTGAAGGGTGAGTGCGGCGTCCTGGGGCGGAACTGGCTGCCATACGGTGCGCTCTTCCCCTCGCTCTTCGCCCTTGCGACGAAGGTGCTCGATCTTCCGGGACCGTCGGAGGGCGCCGGCTGGGAGAAGCTCCGCCGTTGGTTCTGGTGCTGCTGTTTCAACCAGCGCTACGACGGTCCGCCGAATACGCTCAACGCAGCCGACCTCCGCTCAACGATTTACCGCGAGGGGGAACGTCCTTTGAGCCCTAGCCGACCGGCCGCGCCGAGGCGGCGAAGCGGGCAAGCGTCTCCGCCGAATGCGAGTGCCCGTCCCAGACGGTGATGGCGAGCAGCGGGCGGAGGCAGAGCGTCGAGGTGGTGCCGTGGTTGCCGGATTGGTAGACGATGCGGCGCGCGCCGACAGCGTAGATCGTCGCCTCGAAGGGATGGCTGGAGCAGGCGTCATGGGCGTAGCCGTCGGGGTCGGAGGGATCGCTGACCACCCAGCCCAACAGGTCGCCGTGGTTGCCGAAGTCGACTATGAGCCTGTCCCCGTACATGCTCGCCGATCCCGGCTCGGTCTTCCAGGTCGAAAAGATGTAGCCGGGCGGGAGGAAACCGGGCAGCCAGGTGCGGCCGAACGAGGCGACGATCCGCTGCTGCTCGGCGTGCGGGACAGGTGTCACCGACGCGCGCGCGAAGTACGACGCCGCCGCGGCGAGCGCGACGGCAACGACAACGACAACAACCCCCGGCAGAACCCTGCGCACACCCACATCCTACGCGAGCCGCCGGACAAGTGAACGTCATCGGCTGGAGCGGCGGCGGAGATTGCTGATCGCACCCCTCTGCCACGAGGCCGGGTTCGGGGCCGTCTGAACCGCCGTTGCTGACATATCGCTGACACGAGGGGGCCGAAAGGCCCCTTCACGCTTTCCGTGGCAACAAAAACCACTGTTGTGCAGGCCTTTCCGAATGGAGCGTATCGGGATCGAACCGATGACCTCCGCCTTGCAAAGGCGGCGCTCTCCCAGCTGAGCTAACGCCCCGTACGGCCTTGACTCTAGCTGGCCGAGGGAAGCGGGTGGGGCGTCCCTGGTCGCCCAGGGACGCCACCTACGCGAGGCCGGGTTAGGCCGCGCGCGAGAGACGCTCTTCGTGACGCGCGCGCTGAATGATCAGCTCGCGGTCGCCGAAGCGGATGGCTGCACGCACCTGGCGCTGTTCGTCCCAGAGTGTGGCGAGCTCGTCCTCGATCTGGCGGTGCTCGGCGCGGAGCTCCGGATCCTGCCCAGTGGCCGAGAGCCGCTGAAGGACGTCGAAGCGCCGGTCGGAGAGCCGGTCGATCTCATGCTTGATGGTTGTAAGCGATCGCATATCTGTCGTAACGCTCCTACCCGGAAAAGGATTCCCGCGACCACCTCGATCCGGTTGTCGTGGCGGTCGTCGCGGGTGATTGGATGAAACACTAGCACACTTGATAAGGGAACACTAAGGTTTTATTCTTCCCTTACATTCAACTTGGTATTCCGCATCAACGCAGGACGAGACGACGGGCGACAACGTTGATGCGCTGGGCCCCACGCCATGAGGCGTCCGCCACGCACAACGAGCTCTCGCGGCTGATGAACGGCCGGTTTGAGGACAACGGTCGGCAGACGCAGGCGTGGGTGCCGACGCTCGATGCGTGGGAGACCGAGACCGAGGTCGTGTACGCCTTCGACCTTCCCAGCGTCTCGCAGGAGCAGGTGTCCGTCGAGGTCGAGGACGGCGCTCTGACGGTGACCGCGCAGCGCGAGCGCAGCGCGGAGATCACGAACGAGAGCTACCACCGCGTCGAGCGCCGGTTCGGCAGCTTCGCCCGGACGGTCGCGTTGCCGCCCCGCGCTCGTTCAGGAGCGGGAGGTCAGATGTCCAGTCCCTCGCGGATGCGATCCGCGACGGCGGCCATCTCGAGCGTCGCGCCTGTGACGTCCTTCAGCAACTCGTCGGCGTCTGGCCCCTGGCCGAGCGACCACAGCTCACGGAGCAGTCCGCCCGCGTCGCGGCTCGCGAACCACTCGTTGCCGAACTCGCTGCGCAGGAACTCGCGCAGCTGCGCCTCGAACGCCCACGAGCGGAGGTACTGCGTCACGTAGAACGAGCCGTCGATGTCGTCGAGGTAGCTCTCGGCATTCGCCGGAAACTCGAGCGCCTCGCTCAGCAGTTCCGCGTACCGGCCGCGCATCGAGACCGGGTCGTCTGCCTGGAAGAACTCGATCTCGTAGAGCAGCTTCGCGCTGTAGCGGCGGATGAAGTAGAGGAGCGACACGGCACCCTCGTTCGCAAGCTTCTCTACCCGAGAGACATCGAGCCGACGGTTCAGCCACGCCGGGTCGCTCACGAGGTGCTCCATCAGCATCGCCCAGCCCTCGGTGACGGCGTTGTCGCCGAGGCGCCTGGCCTCCACCGGGAGGTCTTGGGAGGTGTGCGCGAAGTGCTCCGCATGGCCGGCCTCGTGGAAGAGCGCCTCCCAGTCGTCGCGCCCGCCGATTGGCTGGATCACGAGCATGACCTTGCCGGGCACCTCGATCGGCGAGCAGAACGGCCGCGGGCTCTTGCCCGGGCGCTGCTCGAGATCGAGGTGGACGTTCGTCTGGGACGCCAGGTCGATCCCGAGGTCACGGAGCGTCGCCTCGAGCGCCGGGACCATCCGGTCGGAGGGATAGGCCTTGTCCCACTCCGGCGCGCGAAACAGGCGCGGCATGTCGTACGGACGCATGTCGGCGAGGCCGATCCCGAGACGCTCGCGCATGAGCCGGTCGGCCGAGCGCTTCCAGAGGCCCTCGGTCTCGTCGAGGAGCGCGGTGCACTGCTCTGCGAGATCGTCGAGGCGGAAGCCGAACTGCTTGTGCAGCTCGTAGTAGTTCGGTGCGCCGAGCTGGGAGACCGCGTCGCGGTCGATCCGAGCGGCGTCGAGGTAGACCGGGTTCAGCTCCTCGTCGAGGAGCCGCAGCCGCTCGGCCTCGAGCCGGGCGCGGCGGTCGCGGTCGGGCTCGTTCGAGATGACGACACGGAGCATCCGGTAGGGGATTCGCTCGCCGTCGACGGTCGTCTCAAGCGCCGTCT
This sequence comes from Actinomycetes bacterium, assembly GCA_037142875.1. Classification (GTDB taxonomy): domain Bacteria; phylum Actinomycetota; class Thermoleophilia; order Gaiellales; family Gaiellaceae; genus PALSA-600. The sequence continues at coordinate 4,565 of JBAWZV010000007.1, forward strand.
CGGCGTCGGCGAGCTTCTCCTGGTGAGAGCGTGTGAGGTTGCCGAGGTAGCCGTCGCAGGCAAACCGCCACAGCTCTGTCGGCCCGGTGGAGAGGCGCTGCGCCGTCTCGATCTTCGTGAGCTCCGGGTGCCGCTCGTAGATCTGCTCGATCTCGAGGTCGGGCTTGTGGCCCGCAAGGTGGAGGTAGTACTCCTCGTCGAGCTCGGCGAGGAAGCGGTCGGCGTCGTCGCGGAACGCATCGAGCTCGCGGTTGGTCATGGGCTCTGTGGTCACGGTGTCCGTAGGATAGGCGCCCGTGCACGAGATGACATTTCAGACCGAGCGCAAGACCCAGCTGATCGACATCACGAGCGAGGTTCGCGCAGCCGTTGCGGGCATCGAGGGCGCGGCCGTGCTCGTCTACGTCCCGCACACGACGGCCGGCATCACGATCAACGAGAAGATCGACCCGATTCTCGTCGAGGACCTCGAGCACGCTTTCGAGCGGGTCGTCGGCGAGGACTGGGGTTGGCGCCACGACGACGCTGACGGGCCGAACGGCGCCTCACACGGCCGCGCCTCGGTTACCGGCGCGCAGGTCATCGTGCCGCTTCGTGACGGGGAGCTCGCTCTGGGCCGTTACCAGGCGATCTTCCTCTGCGAGTTCGACGGGCCGAAGCCCCGCTCGGTGTACGTCACAGTCCTTTCGTGAGCGACCGCCCGCGTCCGGGCACCAACGCACTCTCCGGGCTTTGCCTGCGAACCGAGCGCCTCGAGCTCCGGGTTCCCACCGAGGACGAGTTGCCTGCCTTCGCTGCGCTCGCCGAGCTGGGCATCCACCCGCCGGAGGAGATGCCGTTTCTCGTTCCGTGGACCGACGGGGTCGGCGCGCCAGGGTTCGTCGAGGAGTTCGTCGGCTACCACTCGGGGCTGTTGCGCGACGCGCGCCCGGAGCGGTGGGGGCTCGAGTTCGGCGTCTTCGTCGACGGCGCTCCCGCGGGGTTTCAGGGGGTTCATACGCGCGAGTTCCCCACCCAGCAGATCGTGTCGACCGGCTCGTGGCTTGGCCGTCGATTCCAGCAGCGTGGCATCGGAACCGAGATGAGGGTCGCCGTCCTTGCCTTCGCGTTCGACGGGCTCGGGGCGCGGGCGGCGGAGTCCGCGGCGTTTGAGGGCAACACCTCGTCAGCACGGGTATCCGAGAAGCTCGGGTACCTCCCGACGATCGAGGTGATGGCAGCGCCGCGCGGCGTTCCGGTGCGGCAGCAGTGCTATCGGCTCGATCGCGAAGCCTGGTTGGCGCGCCCGCGGCCCGCCGTCGAGGTCGACGGGCTCGAGCCCGCGCTGCAGTTCCTTCGCCTCCGCTGAGGTCGGTCGGGAGGGAGAGTCCGCACGAGGGGTGCCGCTTTGCGTACCGTCCTACCCGTGGCCGCACCGCCCGTACAGCGCGACGAGGAGATTGAACTCCAGGTCGACTCTCTCGCCTTCGGCGGGAACGGTGTCGCGCGCCTGGACGGATTCGTCGTCTTCGTTCGCGCTGGTCTCCCCGGCGATCGTGTTCGCGCCCGCATCACGAAGGTGCAGCGACGCCACGCCGAGGCGATCACGACCGAGGTGCTCGAGGCAGGCCCAAGCCGCGTAGAGGCGCCGTGCACGCACTACCCGTCGTGCGGCGGCTGTCGCTTCCAGGATCTCGCCTACGAGGAGCAGCTTGCCGCGAAGCAGGCCTGGGTCGGGGACTCGCTGCGGCGCATCGCCGGCATCGCCGATCCGCCGGTCGAGCAGATCATCCCCGCCGAGGAGCGCTTTGGCTATCGCAACAAGATGGAGTACTCCTTTGCGCCCGGCCCCGACGGCCCCGTGCTCGGACTCCACCGCGCCGGCCGCTGGGACGAGGTGCTCGGCCTCGACAAGTGCTACCTGACGACCGACATCGGGAACGCCATCCGCAAGACGATCCTCGACTGGGCAATCGAGGAGAGGCTCGCGCCGTACGACCAGGCTGCGGGCACCGGCTATCTGCGTCACCTTGTCGTGCGTGAGGGGCGCAACACCGGTCAGGTTCTCGTGCAGCTCGTCACGCACGAGCGGGAACGCTTCGAGCGGGAACGCCTGATCGAGGTGCTCACCGCTCATCCGCAGGTCAAGTCGATCCACTGGACGGTGAACGACACCCCCTCCGAGGTCACGAACCTGCCGAGCGAGCTCATCTGGGGCGACGAGGCGATCGAGGAGGAGATCGGCGGCCTCCGCTTCCGCGTCCGCCCGAATGCCTTCCTGCAGACGAACACCCTGATGGCCGAGAAGCTCTACGCGCTCGCGCGCACCGAGGCTGCGCTCACCGGAACCGAGACGGTTTACGACCTCTACTGCGGCATCGGGACGATTGGCCTGTCGCTGGCGCGCGAGGCACTGACGGTGTGGGGCGTCGAGGTCTCGGAGGAGTCCGTTGCCTGCGCGATCGAGAACGCCGAACTGAACGCCGTCGGGAACGCCGCGTTCTTCGCCGGCAACGTTGGCCTCGTCCTCCGCGAGCTTCGTGAGCGGGCAGGAGAGCCGGATGTGGTCGTCGTCGACCCGCCGCGCGCAGGGCTCGCCGGCAAGGCGATTAAGCGGCTCGGTGAGCTCGCAGCGCCGCGCATCGTCTACGTCTCGTGCAACCCGACCACGCTCGCCGGCGATACGAAGCGGCTGATCGAGGAGTACGGCTACAGCCTCATTCGCACGACGCCGGTCGACATGTTCCCGCACACGCCGCACGTTGAGTCGGTCTCCGTGCTCGAACGCCCGCGCGACTGATCAGCTAGCGCCGCGGCCGAAGCCGCCGCCAGAGGATGTCCGCGTTCGGCACGAGGAAGCCGAGCGAGATCCCGGGGAGAGCAGGCAGACCGCCGACGTCCCACCACGTCGCCGCGAGCATGGTGAGGCCGACCGAGACTGTGAGCCCGATCCACGTCCAGCCGACGCGAAGACCGAAGCGCGCGGCCGACCCGAGGAATGCGGCGAAGAAGACCAGATCGGGGATCCCGAGGCGCGCTGCGCCGCCGCCGGGAACGACGAATGCGAACGAGAGCGTCGTGAAGACGTGCTCGTGCTTCCCGCTTGCGATCTCGTGCGTGGGACCCCAGAACACCGAGTAGATGTCGACCCAGGGGATGAGCGACGCGATCAATACCGGCCAGGAGAGCTCGTCGAAGAACCGGACGGCCCAGAAGCCGAAGAGCGTTGCCGCAGCGAGCTTCGTGAAGTTGGCCACGGTCGGGAGCCCCGTCTGCGTGAGAGCGACCGTCGCGACGAGAAACGCCGCGGTAGCAGGTAGCAGTGACCCGCGCCTCCAGAGCGGCAGTACGATCCCGACGGTTGCGAACACCGCGGGCATGACGGCCACGGACACGAGCACGATGTTCGGCCAGAGCGAGAGGGTGCCGAGGTGGGGCGTCGCCGCGTACCACCCGGCGAGCACGACCCCGACGGCTAGTAGGGCGGGACTGCGGCCCACCACTCTCCTATGGGCTTGAAGGCTGTCCAGAAGCGCGTCTTGGCAGGCTGCTCGTCGAGTGAGAGATCGATGTCAGGAACGACCAGTGCCTCGATCGTCGGCGTGAAGTGCTGAAGCTCGCCGAGCGTCGCCGTCACCGGGTTCGACAGGGGGAGCTCGATCCCGTTCAGGAAGTCGAGCGCGTCGTCGCCCATGACGACGACAAGCCGCGGCTGGACGATCCGGATCTCTCGCCGAAGCCAGGCGCGGCACAGCTCCTCATCGGCGCCGGCGAACTTGATGCAGTTCGTTCCGAAGACCTCGCGCGGATCGACGTGGAGCCGCTCGAGTGACTTCTTCAGCGCATGACCGGAGCGGCCGTGGAAGGCGACGCCTTCCTGCAGTTCCGGCGCCTGGGGCCCGTACTTGAGCAGGAACATGGATCCGAGCGGATGACCGGTCGGTTGAGCGACAGGCTGCCCTGCGGCAGCCTCTGCGACCTCATGTTCCAGGCGAAGGATCTCTTTGATCGCCTTGTCGAGGTACCGCTGGTAAATCTCGTCTGTGGTCACTGCGGTCGCCACGGGGCACGGGGACCTTTCGGGTTCAGCGGACCTTTTCCTTGACCTGGGCCATCCACTTGAGGCTCTGGAGGTACGCGAGCGACTTCGGTCGCCGCAGGATCTCGGCGCCGCGGAGGGAGACGAGGAACTCCTCTCGGTCGGCGAACGCGCGCATCCGTACCGCTCCGGTACCGACGCCCTGGAGGACGTGGGCGTCGGAGCCGGCGCCCATCGTCAGGTCGTACTTGCGCGCGAAGCGGAGCGCCTCGTCGTTCTGCGCGTCGAAGAGAAGTCGCGCGTTGTAGACCTCGAAGACGTCGATGTCGGCGAGATGTCGGTGGAGCGTCGCCGGGTCGGGAATCGTGTGCATCCGGTCGAAGGGATGTGGCACGTAGACGATGCCGCTCTGCTCGCGGATGGCGGCGATCGTGTCGGCAAAGGGCATTCCGCGCGGGATCTCACGCTCGAGGAAGAGGCCGATCACCTCACCCTGCGAGTCGGTCTTGATCTCCTCGCCAGGGATCACGATCAGGTCGCCGTCGCGCTCACGGGCGTAGGCGGCAGCTTCGAGGGCGCCGCCGAAGACGTTGTGATCCGTGACGGCGATCGCGCCGAGCCCCTCGGCCTCCGCATGCTCTACGAGCTCGGTCGGCGCGACGGTGCAGTCAAACGACCACGAGGTGTGCATGTGGAGGTCGACGACGACCCAGGGACGGTCGACGAGCGGGTCGGCGGCCTTCCGGGCCCGGCGTCGGTGCGAGAGATCCGCGTACAGCCGATCGAGCTCGGCCGCGACGGCGACGAACGACTGGCCGCGCGCGGCCGTGAGCGAGTCGCGTTGCGACGCCTCACGAAGCGCCCTATCCTCGGCGAGCCGGATCACCGTGGCGGCGGCTGCCTCCAACGGGTCGGCGGCAGACGGGGCAGCGATGGCGCAGCCGGCGGCCTGAGCCTCCAGGAGGACGCGCGGGAGCCCGTCGATACCCGGGACGTAGATCGCCGTCGCCGCGAGGATGACGGCCCGCGCAGGGCCTTCGCGGGCCGTCTGAACGGTGACGCGGTCGGTGAGGTCACGCGGGATCGCCGGACGGCCGACCAGAGGAGTCGTTCGCAGGAGCGTTGCGCTCCAGCCCGGCAGCTCGCGGAGAGCTGCCATGACGGCGCGCGCGAGCGTCCGCTCGTTCGGTCGAACCTCGACGACGATCGAGCGCCCCTTCGGTGCCGGCGTAAAGAGTTCGGGGTCGACCCCCGGGGAGATGAGGCGGTAGTCGCCGGGGAACCGCTCAGCCGCGGCGGCGCGCACGCCGTCGGAGAGCGCGACGAGCGCGTCGATCCGGGCAAGGAGCTTCTCACGCGCGGAGCGGGCGGGCGGGTAACCGAGCCGTTCCGTCGAGCAGAACGTCGCGACAGCCAGGGCGTCGGTCTCGCGAAGCGCGAGGTACGAGAGCGACGGGAGCCCAGGTTCGAAGCCGTGCACGACGTCGTAGCGACCCTGGCTCAGTGCGAGCGAGAGGTTCGCGCGCACACCGACCGGAACGCCCATCTGGGATCGCCGCGAGATCGGCACGGCCGGCCCGACGGCGACGACCCCGCTGTGCCCGAGCCCCTGCAGCGCACGACGGCCTGCGAGACGGTCGGCGGCACGTGTCGACGGCGCGACGATCGTCACCTCGTGCCCGAGGTCACGCAGCGCCAGCGCGACGCCCGCAACGTGCTCGTTGACGTCGTGCGGCTGCGACCACGCAAACGGCGTCACGAGACAGACACGCATGTGTCACTCAGCCTAGACGCGACGGTACGATCGCGTCATGTCTGACGTCACGATCCAGCCGAAGGAGCACGGCCCGTACCTCATTCGCGGTGCTGTGAAGCTGATCGACGCGTGGGGCGAGGAGTACGACCTCGGCGGCCGCGACGTGATCGCTCTGTGCCGCTGCGGCAACTCGTCGAGCAAGCCGTTCTGCGACGGCAGCCACATGATCCTCGCCTTCGAAGCAGGCGAGCGCGCCGGCGACCGGTCGTAGACCGGCCCCCGACGCGCTCTGCGTGCCTCCCTACGCCTTCGCGGCGGCCTTGGGGGCCTTCCGCTTGTTCTGCTCGATGAACTTCTCGGAGGCCGCGTACGCCTCGTCGTCGACGATCTGCACCGGCGGCGACTTCATCAGATAGGAGCTGGGCCCCTCGAGCGCACCCGAGATGCCGTTGTTGAGGGCAAGCTTCGCAAGCCGGACGGCGTCGATCACGATGCCGGCCGAGTTCGGCGAGTCCCAGACCTCGAGCTTCAGCTCGACGTTCAGCGGCACGTCACCGAAGGAGGAGCCCTCCATGCGGATGTAGGCCCACTTGCGGTCGGTCAGCCACGGCACGTAGTCGGACGGGCCGACGTGGACGTTGCCCGGGCCGAGGTCGTAGTCGAGCATCGACGTGACGGCGTTCGTCTTCGAGATCTTCTTCGACTCGAGCCGCTCGCGCTCGAGCATGTTGAGGAAGTCCGAGTTGCCGCCGACGTTCAGCTGCATCGTCTTGTCGAGATGCACGCCGCGCTCGCGGAAGAGCGAGGTCAGGACGCGATGCGTGATCGTCGCGCCGACCTGCGACTTGATGTCGTCGCCGATGATCGGCACACCTGCCTGCTCGAAGCGGCGCTGCCAGTACGGCTCGCGCGCGATGAAGACCGGCATGCAGTTGACCATGGCGCAGCCGGCCTCAAGGATCTGCTCGGCATACCACTTGGTCGCCGCCTCGGAGCCGACCGGGAGGTAGTTGACGACGACGTCGACCTTGCGGTCCTTGAGGATGCCGACGACGTCGTCCGTCTCGCCCGGCGCCTTCTCGACAACCTCGGAGAGGAACTTCCCGATGCCATCGTGGGTCATACCGCGCGACACGGTCACGCCGGTCTTCTTGACCTCGGCGAACTTGATCGTGTCATTCGGATGCGCCCAGATCGCCTCGGAGAGATCGACGCCGACCTTGCCCTTGACGACGTCGAACGCGGCGACGAACTCGATGTCGCTGATGTGGTAACCGCCGAGATCGACGTGCATGAGGCCGGGGACGAACGTGTCGGGCTCTGCGTCCTTGTAGTACTCGACGCCCTGGAGCAGTGAGTTCGCGCAGTTGCCGACGCCGACGATGGCGACGCGGACCTTGTCGCCTCCGGAGACGTTGCCGTTGGTCGAGCTGTTCTTCGCCATTGATTCCTTTCGGTCGTCGCCGAGTCCCTCGGCAAGGGTTTCGACGATCAGGTCGTGGGTGCTGCGTCGGCGCTCTGTGGCGCGGCGCGTGAGCTTCTCCTTCAGCTCCCGAGGCATCCGCAGCAGGACGTGGCCTGCGGCCCGTGGAGCGGCGCCGCGGCGACCGCTCGGCTGGAACGCGACAGCGAACCGTGAGGCGAGGATCGCGACGGCGACGTCGTTCAGGTTCGCGCCGCGCCGCTCGACCTCTGCCGCCAGACGGCGTTTGAGATCGGCAGGCATCCGCACGAGTACGTCGCTGCGAAGCTCCGCCATCGAACCAAGTGATAGCACATGAGTGCTATCGCGGCCCGCCTACTGTTGAGTGAGGAGCTGGCTACGAACCGAGAGGATCCGCTGCACCACCGTGATCCAGGCGGTAACGGTGAGCGCGAGGATCGCCCACGGGAGCACGCCCCAGGGGGCGAGCACGAGGCCGGCGGTGATCACAACCACACGCTCGGCCCGGGAGCCGATCCCCACGTCGCCCTTGAGGCCAAGCGCCTCCGCGCGGGCTCGCGTGTAGGAGACGAGGAACGAGCCGGCGACCGCTGCCACCGTGACCGCAACGAAGATGTCGCGCCCGTGGCGGGCGAAGATATAGGCGATCGCTCCAAGCATGAAGCCCTCGCTGATCCGGTCGGTGGTCGAGTCGATGAAGGCGCCGAACGGGGTCGTCTTGCCACCCGCGCGCGCGAGCGCTCCGTCAAGAATGTCGAGGACGGAGCCCGCGACGAACACGCCACCCCCGAGCCAGTAGAAGGTCAGCTCGCGGTGGTTCTCGAACAGCACGATCACGGCGGAGACGGCGCAGAGGAGCACACCCGCCGCCGTGAGAGCGTTCGGGGTCACACGTGTACGGGCGAGGCCGACCATCGACCGCGCTGCCATCTTGCGGGCACCGTCCGTGTAGCCGTCCTTGATCGCGGCAGCCTTGCTCACGGGCTGGACCGTAGCAAGGCCATCTGTCGAACCGACCCTCTAGGCGTGGGAGTGAACGGCGCTGCGGAGCGGCCCGCGATAGACGATCGCCATCGCGACGAGGGCGACGATCACGCCTGCCACGCAGTCGAGCCAGAAGTGGTTGCCGGTTGCCATGACGGCGAACCAGACCCAGGCCGGCCAGGCAAACCAGAAAGCCTTTGCCCACCAGCGACGCGATGCGCCGACCATGACGATGCCGACGATCAGCGAGTCGCAGGCGTGCAGGCTTGGCATGGCTGCGTACGGGTTCGCGAGCAGCGTGACGAGGCCGTCGCGATGCGAATCGACAAAGCCCACCCCGAGCAGCCGCGGCGGCGCTGTCGGCATGAAGACGTAGCCGAAGAGCCCGAGGACGTTTGCGAGCAGGACGGAGTTGCGGAAGCTGACAAAGAGCGCGTGACGCCGCACATAGACGAACAGCAGCGCGAGTCCGAGCACCGTGAACTCCGAGTTCCAGTACGTCCACGAGACGAGCGATGCGAGCCAGTGGCGCTGATCGACGAACTGCTGAAAGGTCAGCTCGTAGAGCCGGTTCGTGAACCGCGTCTCGAGATGGACGACGCGCAGCCCGTTGACGAACGCCTGGTCGGGATGGCGGTCTGCGACGCCACGGGCGAGCTGGTAGAACGCGAGGAAGCCGAACCAGATCGCAAACTGCCGCCCGAGATCCGCCCAGCCATGGGGCAGGTACCGCCTCCCCGCTGCGACGACCGACGACACGGGGGGATTCTACAACCGCACAGCGGGTCGGCAAGAGGGGGCCACCGCAGCTGTCTTCGTCGCCGCCCACGGCGGAACGCCGTTAGCCGCCGATGTAGGACATCTCGACCCGCGGCTCGTCCTGGGACGGGTCGAAGGTCTCCTCCGAGCGAAGCTCGGAGTAGCGGTCGCCACGAACCTTCCAGATCTCGGCAAGCTTGGCGCCGAGATCGTCGTCCGTTGCGCCACCGCGCAGCAGCGCGCGGAGGTCGTGACCGCGAACGGCGAAGAGACAGGTGTAGAGCTTTCCCTCGGCCGAGAGGCGCGAGCGGGTGCAGTCGCCGCAGAAGGGCTGGGTGACCGAGGAGATGATCCCGATCTCACCTGTTCCGTCCTTGTAGCTCCAGCGCTTGGCGACCTCGCCGCGGTACTGGGCCTGCGCCGGCTCGATAGGGAACTCCGCGCCGACGAGATCGACGATCTCATTCGCCGTGACGACGTCGTCCATCTTCCAGCCGTTCGTTGCGCCGACGTCCATGTACTCGATGAAGCGCAGGATGTGGCCGGTGCCCTTGAAGTACCGGGCCATCTCGATGACCTGGGTCTCGTTGACGCCGCGCTTGACGACGCAGTTCACCTTGACGGGCATCCCGACGGACTTCGCTGCTTCGATTCCTTCAAGGACACGCTCAACGGGGAAGTCGACGTCGTTCATCATGCGGAACGTCGCATCGTCCATCGCGTCGAGGCTGACGGTGATCCGGGTCAGGCCGGCGTCCTTGAGTGCCTGGGCCTTCCTGGGGAGGAGCGAGGCGTTCGTCGTGAGCGTCAGATCGACATCAAGGGCCGAGAGCATCTCGATCAGACGCTCGAGATCAACCCGGATGAGCGGCTCGCCACCCGTGATGCGAAGCTTGGTCACGCCGACATCGACCGCAGCTTTCGCGATCCGCGTGATCTCCTCGAAGGAGAGGAGCTCCTTGCGATCGAGGAAGCGATAGTCATGCCCGAAGACCGTCTTCGGCATGCAGTACGTGCACCGGAAGTTGCATCGATCCGTAACGGAGATGCGAAGATCCCGGAGGGGCCGCCCGAAAACGTCGACCAATTGGTCCATCCGGGACTAATCGTAGCGCGTCGGACACCCGACCGCCGCGAGATTGGCACTGCTTGAATCGCGGCGTGGCAAGACGGCACCCCACGGCGGCCCTGTTTGCGCTTGTCGCCGTCACCGCGGTGTGGGGTGTGACGTTCGTCCAGGTGAAGGATGCGGTGGCGATCTACCCGCTCTTTCCGTTCCTGGCCGTTCGGTTCGCGATCGCGGCGCTCGTCCTTGCGGGGCCCGGAACGCGCCGAGTGCGGAGGCTCGGTCGGCCGGGTCTCCGCGCGGCAGCGCTCGCGGGATCGCTGCTCGCGACCGGGTACGTGTTGCAGACGCTCGGGCTTGAACGTACGACGGTCTCGAGCGCGGGCTTCGTCACCGGAATGCAGACGATCCTCACGCCCGTCTTCGCCTTCGTGTGCTTCCGGATGCGGAGCGGCCGAGCGGGGTGGGCCGGCGTCGTGCTCGCGACGGTCGGCCTGGCGATGCTCGCGGGGATCCACGGTGGCTCTCTCGATGGTGAGCTGCTCGTTCTCGGCGGAGCCGCTGTCTACGCCCTGCAGATCGTGCTGATGGAACGGAACGCGCCTCGGTACGACGCCGTCGCATTCACGCTCGTCGAGATGCTCGTCGCCTGCGTCGGTCTCGGCGTCATCGCCATCCCGACAGCCGCGATCCCGCGTGGCACGACGGTGTGGGGTGCGCTGGTCGTTACCGGCATCTTCGCGAGCGCGCTCGGTTTCCTGGTTCAGGCCTGGGCGCAGCAGGTGACGAGCGCGACGCGGACGGCGCTCGTGTTCACACTCGAGCCGGTGTGGGCGGCGATCTTCGGGTACTCGTTGGCGGGTGACCGTCTCGGCGCGCTCGGGTGGGGAGGATGTGCGGTGATCATGGCCGGAATCGTGGTCGCCGAGCCGGCCGCCGCCTCGACGCTCGTGCGCCTCGTGCGTGGGGAGCAGAACGCATGACCGCTGTGCTGCTGGCGCTTGCGTCAGCCGCTGCGTTCGGAGGCATGACCGTTGCGATGCGGTCGGGCCTCGGAGGGACGGAGGCCGCCGCGGGCGCGCTCGCCACACTCGTCTGGTCGACGGCGGTGACGGTCGCCGTTGCGCTGCCGCGGCATGACCTCCACGGCGCGTGGCCGTTTCTGCTCGCGGGGATCCTTGCGCCGGGCTGCTCGCAGGTGCTCTTCACCCGGTCGGTGCGCGAGGCAGGGCCGTCCAGGACGTCGATCACGGCTGGTACCGGCCCCCTCGTTGCCGTGGCGGTGGCACTCGTCTTTCTCGGCGAGCCCCTTCGGGCGGGGCTGATCATGGGCGCCCTCTGCGTCGTTGCTGGCGGCGTGATCCTGGCAGCCGAGCGCGACCGACCGGATCACGTTCGCGCCGCCGCGCTGCTCTTCGCCGTCGGCGCGACCGTGTTGTTCGCCGTGCGGGACAACATCATCCGGGCGCTCCATGCGGACGCCGATCCGCAGACCGCGTCGGCTGCGACGATGATCGCCGGCGTGCTCGTCTCCGCGCTCTGGGCGCGACGTCCGCCGAGCAGGGTGGAGCTGCGCGCCTTCGCTCCGTCCGGGCTGCTATTTGGTGTCTCCTACGTCTGTCTGTTCGAGGCGTACTTCCACGGTCCGGTGTCGGTCGTCTCGCCCCTTGTCGCGACGGAGTCGCTCTGGGGCGTCGGGCTGTCGGTGCTCGTGCTGCGCCGGACGGAGAGGATCGGCCGCGGACTGCTCGCCGGGGCGCTGCTCGTCGTCTTGGGCTCGGCACTGATCAGCGCCTTCCGCTAGCCCGTTCTGGCAGCCGGTACCAACCTGCTATAACGACACTTAGATTTTCTCAGTTTCACCAATCATTCACCGCACGAAAGAGATGGAGACACCAATGGCGAAGACGATCGGTATCGACCTCGGAACGACCAACTCGTGCATGGCTGTCCTCGAAGGCGGCGAGCCGACCGTGATCTCGAACGCCGAGGGCGGCCGGACGACGCCGTCCGTTGTCGGCTTCGCGAAGGACGGTCAGCGGCTCGTTGGTTCACCCGCACGGCGGCAGCAGGTGACGAACCCGCACAACACCATCTTCTCGATCAAGCGGTTCATGGGACGGAAGTTCACCGAGGTCTCCGAGGAGATGAAGATCGTCCCGTACCAGGTGCAGAAGGGCGGCAACGATGACGTTCGGGTGACGGCTGACGGCAAGGAGTACGCCCCGCCGGAGATCAGCGCCATGATCCTGCAGAAGCTGAAGCAGGACGCCGAGGCGTACCTGGGCGAGACCGTCTCCGACGCCGTCATCACGGTGCCGGCGTACTTCAACAACGCGCAGCGCGAGGCCACGAAGGACGCCGGCAAGATTGCCGGTCTCAACGTCCTTCGAATCATCAACGAGCCGACAGCAGCAGCGCTCGCCTACGGGCTCGACAAGGAAGGCGCCGAGCAGACGATCCTCGTCTTCGACCTTGGCGGCGGAACCTTTGACGTCTCCGTGCTCGATCTGGGCGACGGGGTCTTCGAGGTCAAGTCGACAAACGGTGACAATCACCTGGGCGGCGACAACTTCGACAAGGTCGTCGTCGACTGGATGGTCGCCGAGTTCAAGCGCGAGCAGGGCATCGACCTCGCAGCCGATCCGATGGCACTCCAGCGCCTCTACGAGGCGGCAGAGAAGGCCAAGATCGAGCTCAGCTCGACGATGGGGACGCAGATCAACCTGCCGTTCATCACGGCGACGCCCGAGGGGCCGAAGCACCTCGACCTGATGCTCACGCGCGCGAAGCTCGAGGAGCTCGCACATGATCTGATCGAGCGGACCGTCGGCCCGACCAAGTCGGCGCTTGTCGACGCCGGGCTCGACGCATCGAAGATCGACCACGTCGTGCTCGTCGGCGGGATGACCCGGATGCCCGCCGTGCAGCAGAAGGTCAAGGAGTTGATCGGCAAGGAGCCCCACAAGGGCGTCAACCCGGACGAGGTCGTCGCGATCGGCGCCGCCATCCAGGCAGGCGTACTCAAGGGCGAGGTCAAGGACGTCCTGCTGCTCGACGTCACCCCGCTCTCACTCGGGATCGAGACGCGTGGCGGTGTGATGACGAAGCTGATCGAGCGGAACACCACCATCCCGACCCGCAAGGCCGAGACGTTCACGACGGCCGAGGACAATCAGTCGTCCGTCGAGGTGCACGTCCTCCAGGGCGAGTCCGAGATGGCGATGTACAACAAGACGCTCGGCAAGTTCCAGCTCGTCGGCATCCCGCCGGCGCCCCGCAACATGCCCCAGGTCGAGGTTGCGTTCGACATCGACGCTAACGGGATCATCAACGTCTCGGCGAAGGATCTCGGCACGGCGAACGAGCAGCAGATCCGGATCGAGGGCGGCTCGGGGCTCTCCGAGGACGAGGTGCAGCGGATGATCAAGGAGGCCGAGGCGCACGCCGACGAGGCGCACAACCTCCGTGAGCTCGCCGATGCCCGGAACGCAGCCGAGTCGCTTGCCTACTCGACTGAGAAGACGCTGAAGGAGCACCGCGAGAAGCTCGACGAGGCTGAGGCATCGACGATCGAGGGTCGCATCATGGAGCTCCGTGGCGTGCTCGAGTCGGCGGATATCGCCGAGATCCGGGCGAAGACGGACGCGCTCCAGGAGGCGTCGGCCAAGCTCGCCGAGGCGATCTACACGCAGGCGACCGCCCAGGCGGCCTCGTCTGCCGACGGCGGTTCTGCGTCACACGACGACGAGGTGATCGAGGACGCCGACTACGAGGTCGTCGACGACAGCGAAGAGGCCAAGACCTCTTGAGCGGCACCGGCACGTACGACGACGACGCGCCGCATGGCGCCTATGAGGTACCGAGCGAGGTCGGTCAGGTTCCGGACGCAGACGCCTCGGACGCGGCAGTGATGGTCGACGAGGCTGAGGTGGAACTCATCGCAGCCCGCGCCGAGCGCGACGAGTACCTCGACGCGCTCCAGCGGCTGAAGGCCGAGTTCGACAACTACCGCAAGAGGATGCTGCGTGAGCAGCAGGACATCGTCACGAGGGCGTCGGAGCGGCTCGTCAAGGAGCTCCTGCCTGTTCTCGACGACCTCGAGCGGGCGCTCGAGGCGGCCGGGAATCACGAAGAAGCAAAGCTCGAGGACGGGGTTCGTCTCGTCTTCCGGGCGCTCGCCGATGCGCTCGCGAAGGAGGGGCTCGTCGAGGTTGTCGCGGAGGGCGCCTTCGATCCGCACACGCAGGAGGCGCTACTCACCCAGGCATCCGAGGCTGCGGAGGGGACTGTTCTCCAGGTGCTGCAGAAGGGCTACCGGCTCGGCGACCGCGTTCTGCGACCGGCGCGAGTGATCGTGAGCTCAGGCGGGGATGCCTAACAGCCTCTACGAAGCCCTTGGCGTTCCCAAGAACGTCTCGGCCGATGAGCTGAAGAAGGCCCACCGCAAGCTCGTTCGGCAGTACCACCCCGACAAGAACCCCGGGGACGCCGCTGCCGAGGAGCGCTTCAAGGAGATTCAGACCGCCTACGACGTGCTCTCGGACCCGGAGAAGCGCAAGCAGTACGACCGCTTCGGCTCCACGAACGGCGGCCGTGGGCCGGGGCCGACGAGTCCCGACCTCTCGGACTTCGACCTGGGCGACATCTTCGGCGGGCTCTTCGGCCGCGGCGCCCGGGGGAACTCGCAGCCGCGCGGGCGGCGAGGCTCCGACGTCGAGGTTGAGGTGCGAATCTCGTTCGACGACTCGCTGAAGGGACTCCAGACGACGGTTCCGGCGACCCTCGAGCTCGCCTGTCACACCTGCCACGGCACGGGGGCCTCGCCCGGCACGGCCCCGAAGCGGTGCCCGCAGTGCAGCGGCTCAGGCGTTGTCGCGACGTCCCAGGGGCTCTTTGCTCTTCAACAGCCCTGTCCGAACTGTCGCGGCAACGGCACCGTTGTCGAGACGCCGTGCTCGACCTGCCGCGGCGTCGGCCGCGAGCGGCGCACCAAGCGTTACACGGTGCGGGTTCCCGAAGGTGTCAAGGACGGCACCCGTATTCGCCTCAAGGGGAAGGGTGAGGCGGGTTGGGGCGGCGCACCGGCAGGCGACCTGTTCGTTGTCACGCGCGTCGAGCCATCGAAGCTCTACGAGCGCCGGGGCGATGACCTGGTGCTCGAGGTGCCGGTCACCTTCGATGAGGCGGCGCTCGGCGCCGAGGTCGAGATCCCGACCCCGGATGGGCGCGTGTCCCTCAAGATCACCGCGGGCTCGCAGGACGGAAAGCTCCTGCGTGTCAAGGGGCGTGGCGCGCCGAAGCTTCGTGGTGACGGCCGCGGCGACCTGATTGCTCGCGTCAAGCTCATCGTCCCGTCGAAGCTGACGAAGGCTGAGCGCGAGGCGCTCGAAGGGTTCCAGAAGGCATCGAAGGCGAGTCCGAGAGACAGGCTGTTCACGTGAGCGACGATCGTCTTCGCCCCGACAGCACGGAGCACCCGAGGTACATGATCTCGATCGCTGCTGAGCTCGTCGGGATGCATCCGCAGACGCTTCGGATCTACGAGCAGAAGGGGCTCGTTCGTCCCCGCCGCACGGCGGGGAACACCCGCCTCTACTCCGACTCCGACGTCGATCGGCTCCGCCTGATCCAGCGGCTCACTACCGAGATCGGTCTCAACCTGGCTGGCGTTGAGCGGGTGATGCGCCTTGAGGACGAGCTGATCCGGATGCGCCGTCAGCTCGATCGGATGGAGAACGAGATGCGGCTGGCGATCGAGGAGGTTCACCGGCAGTACCGCCGCGACCTCGTGCTCTACCGGCCACCGCAGCCGCTAGCGCCGAGAAGCCGCCCATGACCACCGTTTTCCTGTCCCTTCCGTCCTGTCGTAGGGCCAGTCCCTGGGCGCGACGGGTGATGGGCGAGGGGGGCTGATGGACTTCAACCGTCTGACCGTCAAGAGCCAGGAGGCGGTCGCCGCAGCCCAGGAGGCGGCGCGACGGCGCGGTAACCCCGAGGTGTACCCCGAGCACCTTCTACTCACACTGCTCGAACAGGATCTCTTCGCTGACTGGCAGCAACTCCGCGCCGGTGCCGAGCAGAAGCTCGCGGGACGGCCGTCGGCCAGCGGTGCCGAGAACAACCAGCCGCGCGTCTCGGGCGCGCTCCTCAAGGTCTTCGACGCGGCCGACGACGAGCGGACGAAGCTCGAAGACGACTATGTCTCGACCGAGCATCTCTTCCTGGCGCTTGGGCCTGCGCCTCGTGAGGACGTTCTCGCGTGGATCAAGAAGATCCGGGGCGGCCAGCGTGTCAGCTCCCAGGATCCCGAGGGCAGCTACCAGGCGCTCGCGAAGTTCGGTCGCGATCTGACCGAGGCGGCGGAGGACGGGAAGCTCGACCCTGTGATCGGTCGCGATGAGGAGATCCGGCGAGTCATCCAGATCCTCTCCCGGCGAACGAAGAACAACCCGGTGTTGATCGGTGAGCCTGGCGTCGGCAAGACAGCCATCGCCGAGGGGCTTGCGCAGCGGATCGTTGCCGGCGACGTTCCTGAGGGGCTCAAGGATCGCAGGGTCTGGTCGCTCGATATCGGCTCGCTGCTTGCAGGCTCGAAGTACCGAGGCGAGTTCGAAGAGCGCCTCAAGGCGGTCCTCACCGAGATCAAATCGAGCGACGGGCGCGTCGTTCTCTTCATCGACGAGCTCCACACGATCGTCGGTGCCGGCGCGGCCGAGGGTGCCGTCGATGCAGCGAACCTTCTCAAGCCGATGCTGGCGCGCGGCGAGCTGCGCTGTGTCGGCGCAACCACCCTCGATGAGTACCGCAAGCACATCGAGAAGGACGCGGCGCTCGAGCGCCGGTTCGCCCCCGTACTGGTCGGTGAACCGTCGGTGGCCGACACGATCGCGATCCTGCGCGGCCTGAAGGAGCGCTACGAAGCTCATCATGGCGTTCGGATCCGTGATGCGGCGCTCGTCGCTGCCGCGGTGCTCTCCAATCGCTACATCGCAGATCGCTTCCTGCCGGACAAGGCGATCGACCTGATCGACGAGGCAGCCTCGAGCCTGCGCATGGAGATTGACTCCTCACCGGTTGAGCTCGACGAGGCAAACAGGCGCGTCATGCAGCTCGAGATCGAGCTCGCCGCGATGGTGAAGGAGTCAGCTGAGGTGCGCGAGCCGGTCGAGCGCGCCCTCGCCGAAGCGAAGGAGGAGCGCGACGCGCTCGCCGCCCGCTGGTCAAAGGAGAAGGAGGCGCTCGAACGGATCAAGGACGCGACGCGCCGGGTCGACGAGCTGCGGATGGAGGCTGAGCGCGCCGAACGCGAGGGGAACCTCCAGCGAGTGGCAGAGATCCGCTACGGCGAGATCCCCGCGCTGGAGCAGGAGCTGGCCAGCCGGAGCGCCCCTGAGAATCCGATGGTGAAGGAGGAGGTCGACGAGGACGATGTCGCCTCGACGGTGGCACGGTGGACGGGCATTCCGGTCGACCGCCTGCTCGAGGGCGAGACCGAGAAGCTGATCCATATCGAGGACAGGCTCCACGGCCGGGTGATCGGGCAGGACGAGGCCGTCTCGGCCGTTGCAAACGCCCTGCGGCGTGCTCGCACCGGCCTGCAGGATCCAAACCGCCCCATCGGCTCGTTCGTCTTTCTCGGTCCGACCGGCGTCGGGAAGACCGAGCTTGCCCGTGCCCTTACAGGGTTCATGTTCGACGATGAGCACGCGATGACCCGGCTCGACATGAGCGAGTACCAGGAGCGCCACACGGTCTCACGTCTGGTTGGTGCGCCTCCTGGCTACGTCGGCTACGAGGAGGGCGGGCAGCTCACCGAGGCCGTTCGTCGCCGTCCCTACTCCGTTGTCCTTCTCGACGAGATCGAGAAGGCCCACGCGGAAGTCTTCGACATCCTCCTCCAGGTGCTCGACGACGGCCGCCTGACCGACGGCCAGGGGCGTACAGTCGACTTCCGTAACACCGTCCTGATCATGACCTCGAACGTACGCAGCACCGAGGCGATGCGCGACCACTTCCGCCCGGAGTTCCTCAACCGGATCGATGAGATCGTCGAGTTCAAGGCGCTCTCCCGGGAGCAGATCGGCGAGATCGTCGACCTGCAGCTCGAGCGACTGCGCGGGCGTCTCGGTGAACGCGACCTTCTACTTGAGCTGACCGCCAACGCCAAGGAGGCGATCGCCGAGGCCGGCTGGGATCCGACGTACGGCGCGCGCCCGTTGAAGCGGGCGATCCAGCGGCTTGTGGAGAACCCGCTCGCACTGCGCCTGCTCGAAGGGGCGTTCGTCGCTGACGACACGATCGTCGTCGACGCGCAGAACGGCGATCTCGTGTTCACGAAGGGCGCCGTCGCGCCCGTTTCCGGCTCCTAGAGCTCGACGTCGTCGAGGTACTCGGCCTGGCCCGAGACCGGCGGAGCGCCGTATGCGAACACGACGACGTCATCGTCGCTCTCGTTACGCATCTGAAGGCCCGTTCCCGGGTCGACTGACACGACGCTGCCGGCTTCGACGTCGAAGCGCTCCGGCGGCTCCCCGAGGAGCATGGTGAGCGTTCCGCCGAGGACGACGAAGACCTCCTCCTGGACGCCCTCCTTGTGTCGCCGACCGCGCGTGTGGGCCGGAATGCGCCACATCCGTGCCCGGGACTGCTGCAGGTGCGCTGCAGCCGTGATGTCGGCGGTGTGTCGCGACGCCTGGCCCTCGACGTTCGGCCGCTCTTCCCAGGGAACATCTGCTGGGTGAATGACGTGGTAACCCATCAGCCGATCTTCGCACATCGCCTTGTATCGCGGTCTGGTCGCCGCGTTGGATCAGTGGTTCGCGGCACGGGGGGTCGGAGTCGCGCTGACGCTGAAGTCGACTGCGTTGTCGTCGGTGTCGTGTCCGTCGGGCAGCCGGACGAGGCTCGATCCTGGCGAGGCAGTCGCGGGCGGTGCAGGCGCGGATCCGGACTCGACGAGCGCGTTCGTCGCCGTGCCCCAGCCGACCCCGTCGATGAGTGCGGCTGACCCGTCGCGGAGACCCACGGCGCCACCGGTTGCCGCGAGTCCGGTGGAGAACGACTGGTCAGCCGTCTGCGCTCCAGCGTACGCCGAGCCGCCCCCGAGGTAGTAGCCGCCGGGCGCGAGGGTCACGCCCGTTGGGATGGTGACGAGCGTGACATCCGACGTTCCCGAGGCCGACCGGTAGACGATCTTCCAGCCACCGATGTCGACGGAGGTGCCTCCGCTGTTCGATATCTCGACGAACTCGTCTGCAGCGGCTCCGCTCGTGCCGGTGGCAACCTCGTTGATCCGCACCTTGCCCGGGGATGCCGACGATCCCGCCACGCACGTGAGCGTGATGTGCCCGGCGACGCCGGACGTGATCGCGAGCGTTCCGGCGGCGCCGCCTACATCGCAAGCCGCACCCGTGAGATCGTCGAGCGACGAGAGCGCCGGCCCCGCTTCGCCTTGTGGCCCTGTCGGGCCGGCCGCGCCCGGCGGCCCCTGAGCGCCCGCCACACCTGCCGCGCCGGCCGGACCCGCTGGCCCAGCAGGGCCGCGAGGTCCGCTCTGCCCAGGCGCACCCTGAGCTCCACTGGCCCCCGAGGTGCCGGCAGCACCGGTCTCGCCTGAGGCGCCCTGTGACCCAGCCGACCCGGCGATGCCCTGCAACCCGGGAGGCCCGGGGAGCCCAGCCACCCCTGCAGCCCCTGGAGCTCCCTGCGATCCTGGAGGGCCGGCAGCTCCCTCGCGCCCGGCGGGCCCCGGTTGTCCCTGCGGGCCGCTCGGCCCGGCGACGCCCTGCCCACCGGTCGCAGCGGCCGAGTGTGTCGACGAACGCGACGCCCCGTGCCGTGCCGCGGCAACGACGCGCGGCAGCCCGTCGTCGGATTGAGCGGCCGACGACGAGGCCGCGCTCCCGTGGGTTGCGAGCGTCACCCCGCCAGCCGTCGTGAGCGTGGCACCGGCAAGAGCCAGTGATCGAAGCAGGGTGGTGTGCACGGTAGCTCCTTCAGTTCGACGTTGCCTATCCTGAATACCTGAGAGAACACGCGATCCCCGCCTACGCACCGTCTTGTTCCCGTTTCGGTGCACATGTGTCACAGACGACGTGTCCCCAGAGGCCGGGGCCGCTCCCGCGGTACGGTCTGACGGTGCTGGTGGTTGCCGCAACGAGCTTCGAGCTCGACTTGATCGAGGGAGCCGAGACGCTCTGCTGCGGCATCGGCCCGGTCGAAGCCGCGCTCCAGACGTCACGAGCGATCGCGACGCAGCGCCCGACGGCGATCCTCCACATCGGGATCGCCGGCGCACACGACCTTGGCCCGCCCACCATCGTTCTCGGCTCGGCGTCGGTGTACTGCGATCTCGTCGATCCGGCGTTCACGCTCCCGCGCGTCGAACGCGTTGAGCCCGACACAGGTCTGCTCGCGCTAGCAGCGGCGGCCCTGCCTGGCGCGCATGTTCTCCCGATCGCGACGACGGCGCGCGTTGGCGGCGGAGCATGCTGTCGTGTTGAGGCGATGGAAGGCTTCGGTGTGCTGCGGGCCGCTGCGCTAGCTGGCGTGCCAGCCGTGGAGCTCCGTGCGATCTCCAACCTCGTCGACGACGACCGGTCACAGTGGCGAATAGCCGCAGCGCTTGAGGCGCTCGCGGCCGCGGCGTCCAACGTGATCGAGGCATTCCATGGCTGATCTCCCACCGCCACTTCCACCGGCGGAGCGCACCGTCGGCCAGCTCGTTGCGGAGTCGATTCGCGCGTACGGCGCGAACTTCTGGGGAGCACTCCCGCTTGGGCTCCCGCTCGCCGTCTCGACCGAGCTCATCTCCGGGCACTCGATCAACACGCAGGTCGTCGTGCTCTGGCTGCTCGCTCCGTTCTTCAGCGCGGCTTACGTTCGAGCCTGCGTCATTGTGGGGATCGGCAACCCGCCGCGCGGCCAGCTCGTCTTCGCGTGGGCGATCGGAACCGCTGTGTGGCTTCCGGCGCCGGTGCTCCTCAGACTGTTCGTCTTGCCGAGCGTCGCGTGGCTCGCGCTCTTCGGATTGGCCGTCCCCGCAGCGGTTGCCGGAACCACGGGCGTTCGACGCGTCATCAAGCGGGCCCGGGAGCTTGCGCGCGCCGACTACGTCCACGCGCTCGGCTCGCTCTGCACACTCGTGATCGTCGTCGCGCTCTCCGGCGGCGTCCTGGCTGCGCTGCTGCACGGTCAGGGGCAGACGGCGCAGCGGGTTTCGGTGTTTCTCTCGCTGATCGTCCTCAGCCCGCTGCTCTATCTCGGTGCAGCGTTGCTGTACGTCGATCAGTCGGCGAGAGTCGGGTTGCCGCGTGGACGCCGTCGCGGCGCAAACCCTCCCGTCGCACCCTGATCGGCTACGCGAGATCGACGGCGTTCTCGCAGCGCGTCGTCCTGGAGAACTGGTCGGTCATGCGCGACAGCCGGATCGACGACTACGCACGCCTGCTGGTAGATCGCTCCGTGGGCGTCAAGCCGGGCTGGGATGTCGTCATTCGCTCGACCCGGTCGGTCGCGCTCATCGGCGGATTCTGCCGGTCCCGGGTGGACGGGCGGTGCCGGGCCCCGGGCGGTTCGTCCGCCTCGGAGCCCGGCGCTGGCCGGGGTGGTGCCTAGCCGCCGAAGTTAGCGGTCGGAACGGTCGCGATCGTCTCGAGGACGCGACCGGCGATCTGGTACGGGTCGCCCATCGAGTTCGGACGACGATCCTCGAGGTAGCCCTTGTAACCGTTGTTCACGAAGGCGTGCGGGACGCGGATCGAGGCGCCGCGGTTCGCGATGCCGTAGTTGAACTTGTCGATCGCCTGCGTCTCGTGGAGCCCGGTCAGCCGCATGTGATTGTCGGGGCCGTAGACGGCGATGTGGTGCTCCTTGAACTCGTCGAACGCAGCCATCAACGCCTCGAAGTACTCCTTGCCGCCGACCTCGCGCAGGAACTTCGTCGAGAAGTTCGTGTGCATGCCGGAGCCGTTCCAGTCGACGTCCATGCCGAGCGGCTTCGGATGCCAGTTCACATCGACGCAGTAGCGCTCGCAGAGGCGCAGCAGCAGGTAGCGGGCGATCCACACCTCGTCGGCTGCACGCTTGGAGCCCTTGCCGAAAATCTGGAACTCCCACTGACCCTTCGCCACCTCGGCGTTGATCCCCTCGTGATTGATGCCGGCCTCGAGGCAGAGGTCGAGATGGGTGTCGACGATCTCGCGGGCGATGTCGCCGACGTTCTTGTAGCCGACGCCGGTGTAGTACTCACCCTGCGGCGGCGGGAAGCCGTTCGGCGGGAAGCCGAGGGGCGCCCCGTCCTGGTACAGAAAGTACTCCTGCTCGAACCCGAACCACGTGTCGGGGTCATCCGGAATCGTCGCCCGGGCGTTGCTCGGATGCGGTGTTCCATCCGGCATCAGCACCTCGCACATCACGAGCACGCCGTTCTCGCGTGCGGGATCGGGGAAGTGCGCAACCGGCTGGAGCATGCAGTCCGAGCTGCCGCCTTCGGCCTGACGCGTCGAGCTCCCGTCGAAGCCCCACATCGGGAGCTCCTCGAGAGTCGGGAACGTGTCGTACGCCTTGACCTGCGTCTTGCCTCGCAGGTTCGGCACCGGCTCGTATCCGTCGAGCCAGATGTATTCGAGCTTGTACTTCGTCATGAGACCTCCCGTGAGTTCGCCGTCGTGCCGGACAGGCAATGCCGTGACGTGGACTTCTCGGCTGCCATCAGAACTGCCACCTGCGTCATCCTCGTCACTCCTCCCGTCGGAAAAGACCAAAAAAAAGGCCAGAGAACTCCCCTGGAGCTCTCCGGCGACATCGCCTGCGCGGCCCGCGAAGGCAGCGCGTCGAGCATTTTACATCGTTCGGCGCCGTCCAGCATGAAGTATGAGCGTGACGACGGATAGTCCGCGAGCGAGCAGACGACCGTGCCGCCGGTCTACGGTGGAGCGTCCACGAGTAAGGGAGTTCAAGATGCCTCATACGATCGTTCATGCAAGCGACATCGAGCCGCTGCACGGGGTCTTTCGGCCGCTGCGCGGTGCGCTCGGCGTCACCGCTTTCGGGATCAACGAGCTCGAGCTCGGCCCGGATGCCGAAGGGCCCGAGCACGACCACGCCGGTGACGGACAGGAAGAGGTCTATGTGATCATCCGGGGCTCCGGCACGATCCGCGTCGACGGCGAGGATCACGAGCTGAAGCCGGGCGCCTACGTTGCGCTCACGCCCGACACCCGCCGCAAGATGATCGCCGGCCCCGATGGGCTCGCGTGGATCGGCGTCGGCTGCAAGCCGGGCAGCTACACCTCGGAGCGGTAGCCCACGCGCCACGGCGGACGGCTCGCGATCACGGGCGACGGATCCCCGGACGACAGCCGGAACGGGAGACTAAGCTCGTACCGGCAGTCAGGGAGGGGTACCGATGAAGCTTGTGATCGCGATCGTCCGGCCGGAGAAGGCAAATGACGTCCTCGAGGCGCTCTATCGCGCCGACGTCCGTGGCTTCTCGATGAGCCGGATCCAGGGCCATGGCGGTGAGATGGACCGTGTCGAGACCTACCGCGGCACCACCGTCAAGATGGAGCTCTCGGAGAAGGTGCGGTTCGAGATCAGCGTCTCCGATCACTTCGTTGAGCCGACCGTTCAGGCGATCCTCGACGGCGCCCGCACAGGTGATGTCGGCGACGGGAAGATCTTCGTCCTCCCGATCGAGAAGGCGATCAGGATCCGTACGGGCGAGGTCGACTCTGCGGCGGTCACGCCGGTTCCCGAGGCGAACGGATGACGGCGCTGATCGCGGCGGCACCCGGGAAGATCGACAGCGGCGACACCGCGTGGATGCTTGTCTCGACGGCGCTCGTGATGCTCATGACGCCCGGCCTCGGGCTCTTCTACGCCGGTCTCGTCCGTTCGAAGAACACCCTCAACACCTTCATGATGAGCGTATCGGCGCTCGGCGTCGTGACCGTGACCTGGGCGCTTGTCGGCTACTCGCTCGCGTTCGACAAGGGCAACGGCTTCATCGGTGGGCTGCACAACGTGTTTCTGAACCATGTCGGTCTCGGCCCGGGTCGAGGGCTTGCGATTCCGATGCTGCTCTTCATGGCCTACCAGGCGACGTTCTGCATCATCACGGCGGCGCTGATCTCCGGTGCGGTCGTCGAACGGATGCGCTTCGGCCCGTTCCTCGTGTTCATGGTCGTCTGGTCGTGCGTCGTCTACGCGCCGATGGCCCACTGGGTCTGGGGCGGCGGCTGGCTTGCCTCGCGCGGCACGCTCGACTGGGCCGGTGGCGTGCCGGTCGAGATGGCCTCCGGCTTCTCGGCCTTCGCGGCGGCGCTCGTCGTCGGTGCGCGGAAGGACTACGGCCGCCGTGCGTTCCTGCCCCACAACAGCGTCTACGTGCTCGTCGGCGCAGGTCTTCTCTGGTTCGGCTGGTTTGGCTTCAACGGTGGGAGCGCGCTGAACGCTGGTTCGGGCGCGGTGCTCTCGTTCACCAACACGCTGCTTGCACCGGCCGCGACTCTCTCGATGTGGCTCCTGCTCGACTTCCTACGCGGAGGCAAGGCCACGGCAATCGGAGCGGCGACTGCGATCGTTGTCGGCGCCGTTGTGATCACCCCGGCCGCCGGGTACATCTCCCCGATGTCGGCACTCCTGCTTGGCGCCCTCGGAGCTCTGCCGAGCTACTTCTTCATCGTCTGGCGGCCCCGGACGAGCCTTGATGAGACCCTCGATGTTCTCGCCGCCCACGGCCTGAGCGGGTTCACCGGAATTCTCTTCATCGGGCTCTTCGCCCAGGCGGGCTGGAACGGGATCACGAACGGTCTCTTCTTCGGTCACGCCGCCCAGCTCGCACACCAGGCGCTCGCCGTGATCGCGGCTCCGGCCTACGCTTTCGGCTGCACCTACGTCTTGCTGCGCGTGATGGCGCTCGTCACGCCGCTGCGCGTGAACGATCGCGACGAAGGCCTTGGCCTCGACGTGAGCCAGCACGGCGAAGAGGCGTACGTCCAGGGCGACGGCGCAATCCTCATCCACCAGGAGGGCTAGCGCCCGCGACCGGGTCTAGTCGATCGACGACTGCGCCACGCTCTCGAGTGCGGTGCCGACCGCCTCGAGCAGACCGAGCATACGGAAAGGCTTTGCGAGGTATCCGGTGCAGCCCGCGGCCAGACAGCGCTCCCGGTATTCGAGCATGGCGTGGGCGGTGATCGCGATGATCGGAACCGGGGAGACACCACGCTCCCGTTCGTGATCGCGAATGCGTCTCGCCGCCTCGAGCCCATCCACCTTGGGCATCTCAACGTCCATCAGGACAAGGTCGCAGTGACGGGCCCTCGCTATGGCCTCTTCACCGTCGAATGCGCGCTCGACGACATAGCCGGCCTTGCGGAGATACGCCTCGATCACGGCGTAGTTGGGATCATTGTCCTCGGCGACGAGAATTCGACTCGCGTGACTGGCTGCGGCTGATCGCGCGAAGCCGAGCAGCTCCTCGCCCGGCCTGTCCGGGACGGCTGCGCGGGGGAGGAGGCGGACGAGCGGCAGGGTCACGCGGAACTCGGAGCCATGGCCAGGGCTGCTGACCATGCCTATCGTCCCGCCGAGAGCGTGCACCAGAGACCTCACGATATTGAGGCCCAGGCCGACTCCACCCTTGCGCCGGGTCGTCGAGCTGTCCGCTTGCGTGAACCGTTCGAAGATGGTCGATTGTGCCTCCTCGGAGATCCCGATCCCGGTATCGACAACCCGGATCTTGATCATCTCGCCGTCTACCATCGACGGCGAAAGATGGCTGACCGCAACTCTCACAGAGCCCTTGTCGGTGAACTTGACGGCATTCTCGGCAAGGTTCGTGACGATCTGGCGGAGGCGGTCAGGGTCGATCATGACCTGCGCGGGGAGCGACTCGTCCCACATGAACCGGAAGGTCAGACCCTTGGCGGCGGCCCGATCGCCGATCTGACCGAGAGCCTCGTCGATGCATCGCCGGATCTCGACGGGGGCCGGCTCCATGTCGATCTGACCTGCCTCGATCTTCGAGACATCGAGAACGTCGCTGATGAGGCGTTCGAGGAGTTCGGCGTTGTCACCGATTCTCTCCAGATACGCCTGCAGA
Source organism: Actinomycetes bacterium (assembly GCA_037142875.1). Lineage (GTDB taxonomy): Bacteria > Actinomycetota > Thermoleophilia > Gaiellales > Gaiellaceae > PALSA-600. Next base: position 30,703 of record JBAWZV010000007.1, read on the forward strand.
ACCGTGGAGTCGCTGTCTTCGATCCGCGCGAGATCGGCGTACCCGAGAACCGCGTTCAGCGGGGTCCGCATCTCATGACTGACCGTCGCCAGGAACAGAGTCTTCGCCTCGTTCGCTGACTCCGCTTGGCGGAGAGCGGTTTCAAGCGCCTCCTGGGTGCGGCGCAGCTCCGTCGTGTCGTTCTGGATCGAGACAAACCGTTCGATCTCGCCGCGGGCGTTCTTGATCGGTGTGATCTGAAGCCGGATCCAGTAGGGCTCGCCCGTGCTGGTGTAGTTGATCAACTCAGCCTCGCAGGACTCCCCCTCCGCGAGTAGGGCCCTGATGCGTGCAACCGTCGTCTGATTGGTACCCGGTCCCTGCAGCAGATCTCCCGGCTTTCGTCCGGCGAGGTCGTCGATCGAGTACCCCGACCGCTTCGTGAACGCCTGGTTCACCCACTCGGTGCGGCCGTGCCGGTCGGTGATCACGACGAGGCTGTCGGTGTAGCTCGCCACGAGCGAGAGCTTCGCGAGCTCCGCCTGCACCTCCATTCGCTGCGAGACGTCACGGAGGGTGCCGACGGTTCCACCGCCCGGGATCAGCGCCGCCGAGATCTCCATGCACACCGTTCCGCCGTCCTTCTTGAGCAGGCGAATGAGCGGGCGCTCGCTCCCGTTCGCGGAGCCGGCGTCTGTCAGCGTCTGCGCATAGACCGACCGGTCAACGGGCAGGACGAACTCGCTGAGGTGCCTGCCGAGGCACTCCGCCGGGCACTGTCCGATGGCCGCTTCCCAGGCCTGGTTCAGGAACACGATCATGCCGTCGGAGTCGGTCTCGAACACGACCTCGGTTAGGAGTTCCACGCGGCGTCGCATCTGGTTCTCGGCCTCGACCAGCGCCTCGGTCAGACGGTAGGTCGCCTGAACGTGCAGGTCGGTTGTCAGGCTGTGATCGTCGTCGGGCACTGGGGGGGGCTCATGCCGCGAGACTAGTCAGGCTGCGAACGCGTAGAAGCCGAGCGCGATATCCGAGCTGACGGCAACGTCGCCGTAGAGCGGGAAGATGCTCTTGCAGAAGAAGTCCTGCTCGGACGGTGTGCGTGCGGACGTGCAGTCCGACAGCACCGTGACGTGGTACCCGCGCTCGTAGGCGGCTCGACCGGTGGAGTCGATGCAGAGCGAGGTGATCATGCCGGCAACGAGAAGATCCTTGACCTCGCGCTCCTCGAGCACCGCGTCGAGCGTCGTGTTCGAGAACGCGTTGAAACCGACCTTCCCGGTCACGTACATGACGCGATCGCCGAAGGCGAGCATCTCGGGGATCGTGTCCGCGCCGGTGCTTCCGGCCTTGAACGCGCCGGACTCCTTGATCGTGTTCAGGATGCCGGTGGGGCTGGCAAGCGCTCGGTAGTCGGGCTCGAGCACGATCGGGGTGCAGATGAGCGTGACGGGCGTGTCGGCGACCGCTTCGATGAACGCGAGCGTGTTGGCGAGAACGCTGTCGATGCGTTTCGGCTCCGCGACGACGCCGCGCAGAATCCCGTCTGCAGCGAAGTAGTCGTTCTGGTATCCGACCATCACGACGGCACTGGTTCTTGGATCCATGGTGAAGACTCCATTCCGGGGGACGCGCTAGCTGAGGTCGGCTTCACCCGGTCGTGAAACGGCGGCCGGACGTCGTCCGACGATAGGCCCTCATGTTCTGGGCCACGTCCGAATCACGTCAAGAGACGGTGAAGCGCGGCATCTAGCCGACTGAGGCCGCGTTACTCGTAGAAGGTGACGACCGCGAGGATCACGTAGAGCGCGATCAACGCGACACCTTCGAAGCGTGTGGCCTCGCCGTCCTCGGTGATCTGCCAGAGCGCAAGCCCGGTGAGCAGCAGCGCGCCGATGTACACCGGTGCGAGGGCGAACGTGAGCGGCGTCGCGAACAGGAGCGAGACGAGGACGAGCGCCGGAAAGAGGAACGCGGTGATCTGGGCGACCGAGTTCTTGACGACCGAGATCGCAAGGTCGGCCTCGCCCTTGAGCGCAAGCACGACGCCGGCGGTGTTCTCGACCGCGTTCCCGGCGATCGCGACGATTACGAGGCCGGCGAACGCCTTCGGGACTCCGAGCCTGTCCATCGAGGGCGTCAGCGCGGTGACGAACCAGTCCGAGACGAACGCCGCCCCGAGGCCCGCAACCGCAAGGAGGCCGAGAGCCACGCCCATCGAGATCTTTGGGCTGCCGTGTGACGGCTCTTTCGGAGTGTCGGAGCGGATGTAGTCGACCAGCCACACGAGGTAGGTCGCGAGGAGCGCGATGGCGCCGATGATCGAGATCGCTTTGACGTGATGCGATGCACGGTCGCCGCTCGCGGTCGAGATTCCGAGGATCACGATCAGGAAGCTCGCGAGCATCATCAGGATCGCGTTGTCCTTGGCGAGACGCGGCTTGAAACGCATGATCCCGTCCGGGCTTGCCTTGCAGCCGGCGATGATCGCGAGGCCGAGCACGAACAGCGCGTTCGCAAAGATCGAACCGATGATCGAGGTCTGCGCGACGACAACCTCGCCCGCCGACAGCGCGAAGATGACGATGAAGAACTCCGGCAGGTTGCCGAGCGTCGACTGCAGCACACCCGTCACTGCGGGCCCGAACCGCTCCCCGACCTGCTCGGTGGAAAACGAAACGATCCACGCGAGTCCAGCGAGTGCGACCGTGGCAACCACGAACGTCAGCAGGGGCGACGCGTGGTTGTAGTGCGCCACGCCCGCCGTCGCAGTTGCCACGACGATGGCGCAGACGAGAATCCAGGTGGTACGCACGGCAGAGAGGCTAGCGGCCGGGTTTGTCGGAACACCGCCGGAACCGGCACCTGCTCGCCCACCGGTACCGTCGCGGGCGATGGCCGAGGGCATCGTTCACCGCGAACAGCTTGTGCCGCTTCCGGTCGACGAGACGTTCGCCTTCTTTGCGGACGCCTTCAACCTTGAGGCGATCACCCCGTCGTGGCTGTGCTTTCGGGTGCTCACGCCGGCGCCCATCGTGATGGGGGTCGGCGCGCTGATCGACTATCGCCTTGCGCTCCACCGGGTGCCGGTCAGATGGCGGACACGGATCGCGGCGTGGGAGCCCGGCAAGCGGTTCGTCGACGTTCAGCTCAGCGGCCCCTTCACGGCCTGGGAACACACCCACACATTCACACCGACCGAGGGTGGGACGCTGATCCGCGACGTGGTGCGCTATCGAGTGCCGTTTGGTCCGCTTGGGGAGATTGCGCGTCGGATTCTCGTTCGTCGGGATGTCGAGCGTATCTTCGACCACCGGGTTGTCGCGGTCGAGCGCCTGCTAGGGCGCGCGCCGAACGACCGCAGCCCCGCCGGCTGAGCCGCGCGTCCGGGGCTACCAGCCCGATGCGGTCGGACTAGTCCAGGTGCTCGTGGAGAGCGTCAATCCGAGAATGCTCTGGTGCCCGGAGCTCGGCGTGTAACCGGGACGTCCAGCGGTCACACCGGTTGAGATCCTGGTCGTCGCCGACGCAGTGCCGAGCGTCAGAGTCAGCGTCTTCGTTGTCGGGCTGTAGACGAGCGTGGAGCCGGTGAAGGTGACGTTGGATGAGCTCAGGTAGTGCGCACCGAGGCGGATCGTGCCCAGGGCGAACGTGCATGACGACGCCGTCGTCACGGTGAGCCTGTCGCCGCTGCTTCCAGATGACGAGGTGACGGTCAGCGTGACCCCCGTCAGTGTCTGGGTGTTCGCATCGCCTGTCCAGGCCGAGCAGAAGGTGGAGACCTTCATCGGCTGCGAGAAGCCGATCGTGGCGGTGTCGCCTGAGCCGACCGTTCCGGCGACACCATGGTTCGCCAGGACGACGCTCGCGACGGTCGGCGCGGTGTTGTCGGCGACCACGATGGTGTTCGAGGCGCCCGTTGGCGTGAGGCCCGTGCGGGTGGCAACGAGGGTGTACGCGCCGCCCGCCGACGTTCCGCTGATCTTGCAGTTCTGGAAGGCCGCGACACCGGCGACCGCTGCGACGGTCATGCTCGTACAGGAGAGCGTGCCGGCCGCCGGGCCGGATGCGATCGCGAGCGTGACGTTGCCGGTGTCGGTGGCCACGACGTTCCCGCTCGCATCCTGGATGCTCACGCTCGGTGAGGTCTGGAAGGCTGTCCCGATCGCGACGCCGCCGACGGGCTGGGACGTGAACGCGAGCTTCGTCGCAGATCCTGCCGTGATGACCACGTTGCTGGAAGGGGCTGTTGCGGTGAGGCCGAGGCGGGTGGCGGTGAGGGTGTACGTCCCCGTGGCGGCGGTGCCGGTGATCTGGCAGTTGGTGAAGGTTGCGACGCCGGCGACGGCTGCGACGGTGGTGTTGGTGCAGGTCAGTGCGCCTGCGGCGGGGCCGGTTGCGATTGCGAGGGTGACGTTGCCGGTGTCGGTGGTGACAGGGTTGCCGTAGGCGTCCTGCACGGTGACTGCGGGTGAGGTCGCGAGCGTTGCGCCCTCGCTGACGCCGCCGACGGGCTGGGTTGTGTAGGTGAGCTTGGTTGCGCTGCCTGCGGTGATCACGACGTTGCTGGAGGCGCCGGTTTGAGTGAGTCCGGTTCGGGTGGCGGTGAGGGTGTAGGTGCCTGCTGCGGCGGTGCCGGTGATCTGGCAGTTGGTGAAGGTTGCGACGCCGGCGACGGCTGCGACGGTGGTGTTGGTGCAGGTCAGTGCGCCTGCGGCGGGGCCGGTTGCGATTGCGAGGGTGACGTTGCCGGTGTCGGTGGTGACGGTGTTGCCGTAGGCGTCCTGCACCTTGGCGACCGGGGCGGTTGCGAGGTTGACGCCTTCGGCGACGCCGCCGACGGGCTGGGTTGTGTAGGTGAGCTTGGTTGCGCTGCCTGCGGTGATCACGACGTTGCTGGAGGCGCCGGTTTGAGTGAGTCCGGTTCGGGTGGCGGTGAGGGTGTAGGTGCCTGCTGCGGCGGTGCCGGTGATCTGGCAGTTGGTGAACGTTGCGACGCCGCCAACCGCGCTGACGCTCGTACTTGTGCAGCCGAGTGCGCCCGCTGACGGGCCGCTGTTGAGTGTCAGGGTCACACCGCCGGTGTCACTCGTGACGACGTTGCCGTAGGAGTCCTGAACGGCCACGACGGGCGAGGTCGAGAAGTTGACGCCCTCGGCGACGCCTCCGACCGGCTGGGTCATGTACGCGAGCTTCGTTGCCGCGGCGACGTTGATCACGACGTTGCTTGAGGCTCCGGTTGGGCTGAGGCCGGTGCGGGTGCCGGTGAGGGTGTAGCTGCCTGCGGCGGCGGTGCCGGTGATCTTGCAGTTCGCGAACGTCGCCACGCCGGCCGCTGCCGCCACCGAGTTGGCCGTGCACGCGAGCGTGCCGGCGCCGGGGCCGCTAGCGACTGCCAGCGCGACGTTGCCCGTATCCGACGTCACGACGTTGCCGTAGGCGTCCTGCACCGCGACAACAGGAGACGTTGTGAAGTTCGTCCCCTCGGTGACGTTCCCGACAGGCTGGGTCGTGTAGGCGAGCTTGGACGCTGCGCCGATGTTGATCACGACGTTGTTCGACGCCGGGGTCTGGGAGACGCCCGCTCGCGTTGCCACCAGGGCGTATGTCCCGGCCGCCGCCGTCCCGGTGATCTTGCAGCTCGTGAACGTCGCGACACCGGCAACCGCGTTGATCGTGGGGAAGTTGCTGTTGGAGCAGGTCAGGACACCACCTGCGGGGCCGCCGTTGATCGAGAGCGTCACCGCTCCGGTGTCGCTCGTGATCACGTTGCCGGTGCTGTCCTCGACCTTGACCACCGGTGACGTTCCGAAGTTGACGCCTTCGGCCACGCCGCCGACCGGCTGGGTCGTGAACACGAGCTTGTTCGCCGTCCCTGCGCTGACGACGACGTTGTTTGAGTTCCCTGTTCCGGTGAGGCCGCTGCGTGTTGCCGCGAGCGTGTATGTGCCAGCGGCGCTCAAGCCGGTGATCTGGCAGTTCGTGAACGTCGCCACGCCGGCGACCGCCGTAACCGTCGGGAAGCCAGCGTTCGAACACGTGAGCGAGCCGCCGCTGGGGCCGCTCGTGATCGCGAGGGTGATGGTTCCGGAGTCAGCCGTGACGACATTCCCCGCCGAGTCCTTAACCTTCACCACCGGCGAGATTGAGAACGTCGTTCCAGCAGGGCCTCCGGCGGTCGGCTGCGTGGTGAAGACGAGTTGCGACGCCGCACCGGAGGTGAGGGTGACGCTGCTCGCCGTGCTCGCCCCAGTCCATGTTCGCCAGATCGCCTTCACCACGTAGGTGTGGCTCCCGGCGGAGAGACCCGTGTCGGTGCAACTCGTCACCGTCGTGGGGGAACTCGATGTGGGACATCCGGTCGGTGACCCTCCGTCTCGCGAGACCGAGTAGGTGACAGCTCCGCTCGAGCCTGCGGGGACGGCAACGGTCGACCATGCGAGCGAGACCTGACCGGCGCCGGCGGTCGCTGACGTGATCGTCGGTGACCCGAGTCCTCCTGTCGTGACCGTCCCCGACGCCTTCCCCGTCGAGCTGAGGTAGGCAAACGCGGTGACGGCCAGCAGCAGGACGGCGATCGCAGCCGACGGAACGACGAGCCGACGGAGCAACAGGGCGGCCCCGCAAGGGGTGGAGGAGGTTCGCCTCACGAGGCGCCGTCGTAGCTGAGGGTGATGGTCACGCCCTTACAGCCGTCCTGGTTCACTGGACGGTCGATCAGTCGGACGCCCGGCCACGTGCTCTGCGCAAACCCGAGTGACTGCAGGCTCGAGAGTCCCGAGGGGATCAGGAAGGGGTATTCCCCGCTGAACTGCGTCACGGCGAAGTCCGCGATCGTGCAAGGAGTCGATGTGCGAGCGTTGGGGGCAGAGACCGACGAGATCGCCACGGTGAGGTTTGCCACCCGCACGCCGTCCGCCCCGCTGCCGCCGTTGCCGACGTTCGGGTTCGAGAAGGTCAGGTTGATGGGTGAGGGCGCCGCGCCGGGATAGAGCAGCGCCGCCGCATTCCCGCTCACGGTGTAGGGAAGCCCGGCACGCACGCCGGTGACGATCCATCTCTTCGTGATCGTCGCCGAGGGGTTTCCCGCCCTGTCCATAGCAACGACCGAGAAGGTGTGGGTTCCGGCGGTCACGACGATCGTCAGCGGGCTGACGCACGCGCTGGCCTTGCCGGCGTCTACGCGACACGTCGTCGAAGCAATGCCCGACCCGCTGCCGTCAGTCCCGTTCCAGGTGAACGTCGTAGCCGTCGTCGCACTCCTCTTCGGCGGCGTCTGGGTGAATGACACGACCGGAGCGATCGTGTCGACCATCCACGTCTGTGACGTGATCGTCGACGGGTTGCTCGCCGGATCGAGGGATTCGACATCGAAGGTGTGGCTTCCCTGTGTGAGACCGGAGTATGCGGCCGGGCTTGCGCACGCGGTGAACGGGGAGCCGTCAAGGCGGCAGCGGAAGCGGAGCGCCGCGTCGTTGTCACTGCCGTTGCGTGCGTTCGAGCGCGAGACCTCGAGACCGGTGAATGTGAACGTCGCCTTCGTCGAGGGAGAGAACTCGGGCGGTGCCGACGTGATCAGCGGAGCAGGGGGCGGGCTCGTGTCGACTGTCCAGCTGACCGTCGTCGCACTCGATGTTCTGGTGTCTACGATCGCGCGAACCTGGAAGGTGTGTGTTCCTGCGCCGAGGCCGGTGTACGCCTTCGAGCTCGGGCGAGTGGTGCCGCAGTCACCGAACACTGACGTGTCCAGCGCGCACTGGAACTTCGTCACGACCTGAGCGTCCGTGTAGCTGAACGACGCCGAGGTCTGATTGGTGCTCACGGCGGGGGTCATGGTGATCGAGGGCGGCGTGGGGACGCCAGCCGCTGACTTTCCGATGGCGACGAGCGCGAAGACACTGATGAGAAGCACGCCGACGACGGTGCGTCTCATCGCTGCCTTCCCGAATCGTGCTGCCATTCCGTGCTCCTCTGCCTGGTGTCGTCCTCTCCCGAGACGGGCGGTCGCCGTCAGAGCGCAGGAGAAGAAGGGAGAGGTGGGGGCGAACCATCCGCCCCCACCTCTGGGTCGTTGCGCCTACTAGCTGGCGGCGAGGTACAGCGGGACGGTCGCGTTCTTGCAGCCGTCCTGATTGCTGCCCGTGTCGACCATCTGAAGCGTGATCGAACCGTCAGCCTGCGCATCAGCGGCGAGGTTGGCGGCCTGGCGGGTGTCGTTGTACGTCGCGCCTGCCGTAGCGCCTTCGATCGAGAAGTCGTCCTTCGAGCAGCCCGTGACCGAAACCCACGGCGTGCCGTCTGAGTTCGCGATGGTGACGGCGACGTTGGCGAGGCTCTGCTTACCGGTGCTGTTGTTCTTGACGTGGTAGACGACGTTCTCGGTCGGGCCAGCCGGGGTGAGCGGCCCACCCGTTGCTGCGGCGGTCGAGACGGCCCATGTCGTCGAGGTGCCGACGCTTGCCGTACCCGAGCCCTTACCGGTGCTCGTGAAGAATGCGAACGCGCCGACCGCGGAGATCGCGACGACGGCGAAACCGACGAGAAGAGCGACGCTCTTCTTCATTTTGAAGATCTTCATGTGATTCCTTACCTCCGTTGAGTGTTTCGAGAGCGACGACCGGGAGACGCTGCGATCCGACTGAACCCCTGCCGCGATGGCTGGGTCTCGTCCGGACGCGGGCCGCCGTTGCCGGCAACGACCGCCGTACGGCTGAACACAGACGACTGTAGGAGGGCACGTTCAGCCCGCTCTCAGAGCAGAATCAAGATCTCGTCAAGCATCGCGTGCCCAACGAAGCGACTTCCCGTATAGCTTTCGTTGATGCGGAAGATCCTGGTGATCGAGGACGCGCCCGAATACCGCGAGCTTCTGACAGCGCTCTTCGCGGGTGACGGGTTCGAGGTCGAGTCGGCCGAGAATGCCGAGGACGGCGTTGCTCTCGCGAAGTCGTTCGCCCCCGACGTCGTCATCCTCGACATCGGACTTCAGGGGGTCGACGGGATCGAGGTATGCCGCCGCATCAGGACGTTCAGCGACACATACGTGATCATGTTGACCGCGCGCGATGAGGAGATCGACCGTCTTGTTGGCCTCACTGCGGGCGCCGACGACTACGTCACGAAGCCGTTCTTTCCCCGCGAGCTCGCTGCCCGTGTCCAGGCCGTCCTCCGTCGTCCCCGAGGCGGGGCAGCCGTCGCCGGCGCATCGACCAGTGTCCGCGTCTTCGGCGATCTTGCGATCGACCCACAGGCGAGGATCGTGACGCTGGCCGCCGTGGAGCTTGAGCTGACGAAGATCGAGTACGAGCTACTCGACGCCCTCACGGAGAACCCGCGCCTCTCGCTGAGCCGCCAGCAGCTGCTCGACCGGGTCTGGGGGGACAACTGGTTCGGTGACGACCACGTCGTCGACGTTCACGTTTCGAACCTCCGCAAGAAGCTCGGCGAGGATCCGAAGAACCCTCGCTTCGTCCGGACCGTCCGTGGGTTCGGCTATCGGCTCGGCGACGGCGCTAGCGCCTAGCTGGCGTCGCGGACGCCTGCTCTCCAGGCGCGCACGAGGTCGGCTGCTCGCTCGAGCGCCTCAAGCAACGCTTCGGTCTCGCGCTTGTGTACCGGTTGTTCGTGGACGCTCCGTTCCTCCAGCTCGGCGGCAAGCATGCTCGCATGCGACGCACCGATCAGGGAGCACGTCGACTTGAGCAGGTGCGCCGTCTCGCGCACCCGAGCGGCGTCACGGCTTTTTTGGGCGACCCGGAGTGCACCGACGCGGATCGGGAGTCGTTCCAGCCAGAGATCGGTGATGCGTTCTACCGCGTCCTTCCCGAGATCGTTGGCTATACCCTCGAGGGTGCGGTATACACCGGCGGGAACGTGCTCATCAGCCTTGGGCGCTGCGGCGACCGAGAGCCACCGTCTGACAATGTCCGTGAGCGCGACCAGCCTGAGAGGCTTCGTGGCGAAGTCGTCCATACCGGCGGCCAAGCACGTGGCCCGATCCTGCGGCATAGCATTCGCGGTGAGCGCGATGATCGGCGTGCGTTGGTGCCCGATCGCGCTCTCCCAGGCACGGATTGCGTTCGTCGCCACGAGGCCGTTCACGTCGGGCATCCGGATGTCCATCAGGATGAGGGAGTAGTTGCCGTGCTTCACAGCCTCGATTGAGGCTCGTCCGGATGCGACGGCGTCGGAGGTCACGCCGAGATGCGCAAGCTGTCGGACGACGAGTTCGCGGTTGTCGTCGTGGTCCTCGACCACGAGCACGGTTCCGGCGAATCCATGCGCCTCGGCGGCACGCCGGCGCTCGTCACGAAACGGGTCGTGGTTGTCGCTGCTGCGACGCCGCTCCCGCCGGAGCGGTAGGGCCACGGTCACTGTCGTCCCGACGTCGGGTGCGCTGTGGAGCTTGATCTCGCCGTCCATGAGCAGGACGAGCTGCCTGGTGATTGAGAGACCGAGACCGGTGCCTTCGTGCCGTCGTGTCGATGACGAGTCAGCCTGGGTGAATGGTTCGAAGATCGTCTTCAGGTACGCCGGCGCTATGCCGACGCCGGTGTCCGTCACGACGAAGCTGATGGTTGCACTCCGGGCGGAGGCGCGTGACGTGCGGACGTCGAGCGTGATTGTCCCCGTCTCTGTGAACTTCACCGCGTTGGCGATGAGGTTGAGGAGCACCTGGCGCAGTCGGCCGCCGTCACCCACAAGGTCGGTTGGAACCTCCGTGTCGATCGTATGACGGAGCTGCACATTCTTCTTCTTCGTGGCGCTCGCGCGCATCACACCGATCACGCCTTCAACGAGCGCGCGGATGTCGAGCGGTTCGTTCACGAGCTCGAGGTGTCCTGATTCGGCGTGTTGGAGATCGAGAATGTCATTGATGATCGCCAGGAGTGCCAACGCGGAGCTGCTGACGACGGCGAGCAGATCTGCCTGCTCCGGGTCGAGGAGCGTTCCCTGGAGCAGGTCGAGCGTTCCGAGGATGCCGTGCATCGGCGTGCGGATCTCGTGACTGACCGTTGCCAGAAACTCCGACTTCGCGACTGACGCCGCGATCGCCTGGTCGCGGGCTGTCGTGGTCTCTCGCTCCATCGCGATCTGAGGGGTGATGTCACGGTAGACCCAGAGGCGGCCACGGCATGAGTCGCCGACGAAGGTCGGGACGTAGTCCCAAGAATGCATGCGACCGTCTGCGAAGAGGAGCTGCTCTTGGGTAACGGTCTCCCGGCCTGCAACCAGCTCGGCGACGCGCGCGACGTAGAGGCCCGGGTCTGCCATGAGGTGCTTCGACCGTTCGGCGGAGTCGCTCCAGTCCGTCCCAATGATGTCCGCGGGAGCTACTGGCAGCTCGAATAGCGAGCAGAACGCGGCGTTCACCAGCGCAACGCGCCGGTGCTCATCCTCCATCATGATCGCAACTGGTGTGCTCTCGATGAGTGTCTGGGCTCGGACGCTCATCTCGCGGAGAGCGTCTTCCGCAGCCCGCTGTTCGGTGACATTGAGCATGTAGCCAAGCCGGTAGAGCGGTACTCCGTCATCGTCGACTACGACCCTGTCCTCGGCCTTGACCCAGACGGTGCGGCCGTCTGCGGCGATCAGTCGGAAGTCTGCCTTGAACGATCCTCCATTACGAGTAGCCTCAACGTGGGACTGAAGCACCCGCTCATTGTCGTCGGGATGCAGGATGGTCAGCAAGAAGTTCGGGATGGACGTCCATTGCTCCGCTGAGTACCCGGCGAGGTCGACCACGTTCCGGCTGGTGAACGTCGTGGTGACGTCTTCGCCGAGTTCGTCGGTGTACGTGACGAGCGGCTGCTGCTCGACGAGCGTTCGGTAGCGGCGCTCGGACACGGCGAGCGCCGCTTTCACAGTGTGCTGCTCAAGCGCGGAGCGCTCGAGCAGCACGTTCAGGGTCGCGAGATCCCGGAGGCTGATGTCCTGGGTGCGGCGTATCAGCAGGAGGTCGGGCGTCGGGTCTGCCAAGGCGAAGTCCTGAAACCCGAGTCCAATCCGAGCCAGATCAGCCTCGTCTGTGAGGACGAGCGAGCCGAAGAAGATGATCCGGTCTCCGCCGGGGACGAGTATCGGTTGGTAGCGCAGTTTGAGCGCACCGCCGGTTGTCCGTACGTGCAACGAGATTCCGGTGGAGGCTCGCACGTCGGCGCCTGTCCTGACACCGTGAGGACGGTGGACCTCGAACTCGTCGAAAAATTCACGGCCGGCGAGATCGCGGCCGAGCGCCTTCCGGAGGGACGGTCCGATCCGTTCGATGGTCAGGTCGCCGGCGCAGACGATCGCGAACGGTGCGATCGCGTCGAGCTCGTGCGCGCCGAGCGCGATCGACAGCATCGGGTTAGAGGACGACTTCGAACACGTCGTGGTCGTTCGACTCACCGCGTGACGCGGTCTGGGTGATCGTCACGTCGGTCTTGCAGAGCTCGGCGAGTCCCTCAAGCAGACCGACCAGGAAGGGCGCGAGACCCTCGCGTTCTGATCGGTAGTGCAAGACGGCGCGGTCATCGCCCACGAGTTCGACCTTGATCGACGGTGGCCGAAGCTGGGGGAGGATCGCCTGGATCCGGGCGTGCATGTCGTCGAGGCCGACGAGGATGTCTCGGTATGCGAGTCCATGCCCCTCGAGGAAGTCGCGGTAGTTCTCGACGGCGATCCGAGTGATCCAGTAGCGGCCGATGCTGCCGAGGATCTCGTCCGCCGGGATGGCAACCTCTGCCGACGCGTTGGCGACGAGTGCGTAGGTGAGCGCATCGTCGTAGGGGTGGAACGCCGCGAAGGTTCCGTGCGGCGCATCTGACCGCTCGACGATCCGGGACCAGACCTCCTCACCGTGATCCTCGAGCACGAGTCGCCGGATCGCATCGTTGATGAGGCCGTACATCGAGCACCACAGCTTATCGGTCGGCTCCTGGTCGACCTCGCGTGCGGACGCGGACGCTCGGCTAGGCTCGGAGAATGAGTTCTGTTCCGCCGCTCAAGCAGCCCGCCGATGGTGCCGATGCGCGCCTTGACGATCACGCGTACGAGGCGCTGATCGTTGTCTCCTTCGGCGGCCCCGAAGGGATGGACGATGTGATCCCGTTCCTCGAGAACGTGACACGGGGCCGCAACATCCCCCGTGAGAGGCTCGCGGAGGTGGGGCATCACTACGAGCTGTTCGGTGGCGTCAGCCCGATCAACGCGCAGAATCGCGCACTGATCGAGGCTCTCGAGGCGGAGTTCTCGGTTCGCGGCATCGACCTGCCGATCTACTTCGGAAATCGCAACTGGGATCCGTACCTCGCCGACACCCTCGGAGAGATGCGCGACGCGGGCATCACGCGCGCGCTTGCCTTCTTCACCTCCGCGTTTAGCTCGTACTCGGGCTGCCGCCAGTACCGCGAGGACATCTTCCGTGCACAGGAGGCGGTCGGCCCGGACGCGCCGGATGTCCTCAAGCTGCGGACGTTCTACAACCATCCGGGGTTCGTCGAGGCGAACGCCGATCGTGTCCGCGACGCACTCGCCGAGGTGCCCGAGGAGCGGCGTGCCACGACACCGGTCGTGTTCACGGCTCACAGCATCCCGAACTCGATGGCCGACCAGTGTCGCTACGCCGACCAGCTCGCCGAGACGGCCCGCCTCGTCGCCGAGGCCGTCCACGCACCGTCGTACACCGTCGTCTACCAGAGCCGAAGCGGCTCACCTCACGTCCCGTGGCTCGAGCCCGACGTCTGCGACCACCTCCGTGACCTCCACGCCGCAGGCGCGACGGATGTCGTCGTCGCGCCGATCGGATTCGTCTCCGACCACATCGAGGTGCTCTACGACCTCGATATCGAGGCGGTCGACCTCGGACGCGAGATCGGGCTCAACGTCGTGCGCGCCGGCACCGCCGGAACGCATCCGGCGTACGTCTCGATGATCTGCGAGCTCATCGAGGAGCGCCTCGGCTCGTCCGCCGAGAAGCGTGCGGTCGGCCGATTCGGCCCGAACCCGGACGTCTGTCCGACGAACTGCTGCCTGCCCGGCTCGGGCGCGCCGTCGCCATGGGCGCCGGCCGCGACCTAGTCCGCCCGCTCGTCAGCGCCGGGCGGTGAGCAGGCGCGGCAGGAGGGCTGGAAGCTCGCGGCGTGACCGGCGCACGGCGCCGTGAAGAGTTGCTGTGGTGTCGTCGTGGATCCCGGCACCGTGGCCGCAGAGCAGATGGTCGGGCTCGAACCGCAGGAGCGTGACGGGCGGGCGCACCATGCGCAGCAGCGGATGGACGCCGAGTGGGCGCCCGGGAGCGCAGTAGTAACGAGCGGTGCCGACGGCCTCGGCGACAACGAGCGTCTGCCGTTCCGCCCACCAGAGTCCGGTCTCCCTCCAGCCGGGTATGGCTGGGACGGTGATCATCTCGAAGGGTGAGTCGGGTACGTCTTGCGGCGTCACAAGCTGGGGCACACCAAGACGTGTCGCGACGGATGCAGCGTCGCGGCGGTGACGGTCGAGCAGTTGAATCACGCCACGGGGCTCGCCGAGCGTGCGAACACGATCGTCGAGACCGGCGAAGTCGACCGGATCGATCAGCCAGACCCCGCCGTTGCTCGCGATGGCGTGGGAGGCACGTTGCATCCACGGCGGCTCGGCCGAGATCCAGCCGAACCCGGTGTCGCTCTCATCGCAGAACGTGGGTGGCTCTGTCGTCATCGGGCAACGGCTCCGGTTCGCGCGGCGGCGAAGGCGGCGCTCGCCGCGGCGTGATCGACGATCGGCGCCGGATATCCGAGCTCCGCGAGGGCAGCTGCCCCGAGCGTCCACGGCTCATGGATCGCCTTTGCCGACAGACCCGCCAGTTCGGGGACGTAGCGGCGCACGTACGCCCCGTCCGGGTCGAAGCGGTGGGCCTGACGGACGGGGTTGAACATCCGGTTTGGCCGGGTGTCGGTCCCCGTGCCTGCAACCCACTGCCAGTTGGCGGAGTTGCTCGCCACATCACCGTCGACGAGAAGCGCCATGAAGTGCGCAGCGCCGGCGCGCCAGTCGATTCGCAGGTGCTTGACGAGAAACGATGCGGCGAGGAGCCGCGCCCGCCCGGGCATCCAGCCTTCAGCGAGGAGCTGACGCATGGACGCATCGACGATCGGATATCCCGTCACACCCTCACGCCACGCAAGGAGGCCTTCCTCATCGTCGTTCCAACGATCGCCTCGCGGTCGGTAGTCGGCGAACGGCAGGTCGGGACGAGCGGCAAGGAGCTGCAACGAGAAGTCGCGCCAGCAGAGCTGGCGGAGGAATGGCTCTGTGCCAGGCTGGCCTGCGACCCTTCGGGCCACCTCGACCGCCGAGATGCATCCGAAGTGGAGCGCGGTCGACAGCCCGGAGGTCGCATCCGGCGCGAATCCGTTTCTTGTCTCGTCGTACTGCGCGAGCCGTTCTGCGACGAAGGCGGAGAGAAGGGCTCGCGCCGCCGTCTCGCCGGATGCCGGGAGCTCGGGCGACGGGACGCCGTCCGTGATGTCTGCGAGCGCCGGGATCTCTCCGGGATCGATGCCAGGCGGCAGCTCGATGGCTGCCGGGGTTCGGGCCAGAGGGCGCACTGCGGCTCGTGACCATGCGTTCCAGTACGGCGTGAACACGCGGTAGTGATCGCCACCGACCGGATGAACATCGCCCGGAGCGACAACGGCTGAGCCGGGCGTCACGTGGACGTCCAAGCGTTCGCGGAGTCGCCGGAGTCGCCGTGTCGCGTATGCGCTCGCATCGTCGGCGACGTACACGGCGCTCGCGCCAAGGGCCGCGATCGCATCGACGACATCGCCGCGTCGGACGACGAGCGCGCCTCCGAGCGAGTCGCGGAGCGAGCGCAGCGCTCCGAGGAGGTACGCGGTGCGGTTCGGTGATCCGAGCAGCCGGTCGTCCAGGACGAAGAGCGGGATCACTAGGGGATGAACCGACACCGCCTGCGCGAGCGTCGGGTTGTCGTGGAGGCGCAGGTCGCGTGTGAAGAGAACGACCGGCGGCGTCATCGAGTCTCGGCGCCGAGGATCTCCACAAGACGCTTCGTTCTGAACGAGAACAGCTGCCGAAGGATCGCGCGGTGCCCGAGCCGGTCGGCGACCGACCCGAGCGGCCCACCGTAGAGCCTGTAGCTGATCCGGTCGTGGATCGCAGTCCCACCCTCCGTCTCGCTGAACGTGTGGGTGTGCTCCCAGCTGCGGTACGGCCCGCGTACCTGCAGGTCTGCAAAGCGGTTCGGAGGATCCCAGACGGTGATCTCGGCATCCCAGATGACCGGGAAGCCAAACGGCGCAGTCCGATATCGAAGGCGCGAGCCCTCTCCGACCGACGCGGGCGGATCGATGAGCCGCATCCGGATCCAGCCCGGTGTCAGGTGTTCAAGGTTTCGTGGCTCCGCGAAGAACGATGAGACCTGCTCGAGCGGAAATGGCACGATTCTGGTGGTCTCGTAGACGGGCATGCGGACACCGAATCGTAGTGACGCCGATCCGGGTGGGCGCGGCGGGGCACCGCTCGTCTCGCTACCGGGAAGAGCAGTGAGCCGCAGGACATCAGTCGTGGCAGATGTCGCCGACTTCGGCGATGCCGGTGATCAGGATGTCCTTGGTGCGAAGCCGTACAGACTCATCATGTGATCCGGACTCCACGACGACGCTCTCACGGCCGGCGACGTGCCGGTCGACGACGAGCCGGTCGCCGTGCGGGCCGCCGATCGGCGGAACTGCCCCGATCTCGAACCGTGGGTATGCGGCCACGAGTTCGTCTTCGGTTGCGAGTCGCGTGTCGTGCGGCAGGTCGAGCAGGCTGCGGACCTTGAGGAGATCGAGCCGCTCGGATGCCGGAATGACGCAACGGACAAAGCCGTTGCCGGTGGTCAAGATGATGGTCTTTGCAACCTCATCTTCGGACAGGCCGAGAGCCGCCGCCGCGTCCCGAGCGCGCTCGGTATGCCGGTGCGGCGCCAGTTCGAACTCGACGCTCTCCCGGGTGAGGAACTCGGCCAGCTCCGCGGTATGGGGCCTCATCGTTTGCTGCTCGGTTGGTGTCATCGTTCTCACCTCCACTCGTTCGGACTGAAGCGTCGCTCGGCCCAAACCCTGCGGCATCCGTGGCCACACCGATACGTCAGGCGGTTTTCACGGACGTATCGAATGCCCTCGGTCATGTGACCTTCCTTTTGGGGGATTGTGGCCGGTGCCGCTCCGACTATAATCCGGTCATCAGCGCTCCCGGCTGCGGGGCTTCGGAGGCTGATTTCAGTGGTGCGGCGACAGAAGGGAACTGCGGCTTGACGGGCGTACGTGATCTTTGCTCGGCTGGAATTCGGGCAGGCCTCCTACTCGCCTTGGCGTGCCTCCTGACAGGGCAGGCCGCGGCCGCGACGAGCGGCCTCGGCGCTCCCCATCGCGTTGCTGCTCCGCGTCACGCGACGGCTCCACATCGCGTCAATGCCACGAACGCGTCGGAGCCGGGCAAGGAGAGCGTCCCCGGGCCAAGCAAGTTCGCCTCCACGGTCAGCTCACCGGGCAACCTCACCTGGCATACCGGTCCCGTCATGCACACGAACACGACGTATGCCATCTACTGGATTCCGGCCGGGTACTCGGTCAGCGCGAACTACACGGGCCTTATCGATGGCTACTTCAAGAACCTTGCTGCTGCGAGTGGTGCCGTCACGAACGTCTATACGGCAAGCACGCAGTACTTCGATGCAACCGGCCCGGTCACGACGCAGTCGACGTTCGGCGGGTCGATCATCGACACGAACCCATACCCCGCATCCGGGTGCACCGACTACGTCGACCAGACGCTGACCACGAAGGCTGCGATGTGTCTGACAGACGCGCAGATCCAGACGGAGCTGAATCGTGTCATCACCGCGCAGGGGTGGCCACGCGGCCTTACGAACATGTACTTCATCTTCACGCCGAAGAACGTCGGCAGCTGCTTCGACAGCGGTTCGACGACCTGCGCGTACACCTACTACTGCGGGTACCACCAGTACCTTGGCTCGACGTCGAGCCCGACGATCTACGCGAACGAGCCGTATGACGCATTCGTCCCGGGTGCGTGCGGCGCGCCGACGTCGCCGAACGGAGATGACGCTGACTCCACGCTCAGCGTCGTCAGCCATGAGCACAACGAGGCGATCACCGACCCGCTCAGTACCGGCTGGTACGACCCGTCCGGAAACGAGAACGGCGACAAGTGTTCATGGACGTACGGCACGGCGCTCGGGTCGACGACGACCGGCTCGTACAACCAGCTGATCGGAACCGGCAAGTACTACCTCCAGCAGGAGTGGAGCAACGCGTCGAGCTCGTGCGTCCTGCGCGGCCCGACGACCGCACCGACCGCGACGAGCTACTCGCCGTCGAGCGGCTCACCGGGCACGTCGGTCTCCATCTCCGGCACGTCCTTTGTTGGCGTCACGTCGGTCACGTTCAACAGCGCCGCTGCCGCGTTCACCGCCGGCTCCTGGACATCGATCACTGCGACGGTTCCGGCTGGTGCGACCACCGGCCCGGTTGTCGTCAAGACGCAGACGGGCAGCGTCACGGTGGGCACGTTCACCATGGCTCCCGCCCCGACGATCTCGACCTTCTCCCCGACGAGCGGTGCGGCCGGAGCGAGAGTCTCGATCGCAGGCTCCAACCTGACCGGCGCCAGCACCGTCAAGTTCGGCGGTGTTGCGGCGACGTCGTACACCGTTGTCTCTGCGACGTCGATCACCGCGACGGTGCCGCCAGGCGCTGTCACCGGCTCTGTGAGCGTCACGACGGCAGGCGGCACGGCGACGAGCCCCGCAGCGTTCACGGTCGTTGCTGTGCCGACCATCTCGAGCTTCTCGCCGGCCACCGGAGCTGTCGGATCGAGCGTCACGCTCACGGGCACTGCGCTCACCGGTGCGAGCGCTGTCAAGTTCAACGGGGTCGCTGCGACCTACACCGTCGTCTCGGCCACCTCTGTCACAGCGACAGTTCCGGTGGGAGCGACAACGGGCAAGGTCTCGGTCACGACGCCTGGCGGAACAGCGTCGAGCAGCAGCAGCTTTACCGTCGTCGCGGCGCCGGCCATCACGAGCCTCTCGCCGACGAGCGGCTCTGTCGGGACGAGCGTCACGATCAGCGGCTCCGGGCTGTCCGGCACCACGGCTGTGACGTTCAACGGTGTGAAGGCGACGTTCAAGGTCGCGTCGACGGGCACGTCGGTGACCACGACCGTTCCGACGGGCGCCACCACCGGCTCGGTCAAGGTCACCACCCCGGGTGGGACCGCGGCGAGCAGCGTCGTCTTCACCGTCAAGTAGCGATCGGTCTAGGCTCCGCTTCGTGGCGGAGGGTGTGCAGCCGGTCGGCGAGCAGCGGCGATGGTTCGTGCCTGGTGTCCGGGCGATCGGTCTCGCCAGCTTCCTGTCGGATCTCGGACACGAGGTGCCGACGGCGCTTCTGCCGAGTCTTCTGACAACGACCCTTGGGCTAGGAGCAGATCGAGCAGCAGCAACCCTTGGCGCGATCGAAGGCGTCGCGGACGGTGCGGCCGGAGTCGCGCGGCTCGGGGGCGGTCCGCTCGCCGACGATCCACACCGACGGCGAGCGACAGCGGTTGGTGGCTACGCGATGACGGCGGTCTTCTCCTCGCTGATCGCAGCGACAACCGCGGCCTGGCAGGTCGGTGTGTTGCGTGCCGTAGCGTGGGGTGCCCGGGGCGCTCGGAGCCCGTCGCGAAATGCGCTGCTGGCTGATCTCGTCCCCGCGTCGGCCTATGGGCGCGCCTATGGGTTCGAGCGGGCGATGGACAACCTCGGTGCGATCGGCGGGCCGCTGCTTGCACTCGGCCTCGTGGCGCTTGTCGGCGTGCGAGCAGCGATTGCGTTGTCGTTCATCCCGGCTGCGCTCGCGGCGGTCGCGATCGTCGTTGCAGTGAGGTCTGCGCCGACACTCGGCGCGCGGGAGCGGCGCCCGTTGCGGATTCATGTTCGCTCCGTGCTCCACGGCCGTCTGCGGGGACTCGTCGCCGGGATCGCGGCGTTCGAGCTCGCGAACGTTGCGGCGACGCTTCTCATCCTCCGTGCACTCAACCTTCTCAGCCCGGGTGAGAGCTACTCGGCGACGGCGCTTGTTCTCTACGCGGGGTACAACCTCGCCGCGACGCTGATCGCCGTGCCGGGCGGCGTCGTCACCGACCGACGCGGTCCGGACGCCGTTCTCGTTGCCGGCGCCGTAGCGTTTGCTGCTGCCTTTACCGGCTTCGCATTCGTCGGTGCGAGCGTCGGTGCGCTCGCGGCCTGCTTCGTGGTGGCTGGTGCCGGGATTGGCCTCGCCGAGTCCGCACAGTCCGCCGCGGTTGCCACGCATGCGCCCGTCGAGTTGCGTGGCTCGGCCTTTGGCCTGGTTGCCGGCGTGCAGGCGTTTGCAAACCTTGCTGCGAGCGCCGTCGCGGGGCTGCTGTACGCCACGGTCTCGCCGCGCGCAGCCTTCCTCTACCTGGCTGGCTGGGCGGCTCTGAGCGCCGGCCTCTTCTGCGTCACTCTCGTCCGGCGGCGCGAGGGACACTGACCGAATCGGAGCGGACGCTGGCGACAGATGGCGTTCCACTTTCGACTCGTCCGCGTTACAGACACATCACTTCTTGCTCGGTACGTTGGCCTCTCCGACAACGAGGAGGGCTGAGATGTTCAAAGAGTTGACGCGAGAGCTACTCGATCTGAACGCGAGCGTGCAGGGGACGGCAGCGACGCGGTTTGCCTTCGTGATCGACTGCTGCAGTTGCTGCTGCTGTGGCTGCTTCGTCTTCTGCCGATGACGGCCGCTGTTCCAGCTGATGCTCGGGGTGACCGGAGGCGACGGGTATGAGCGAGGGGCCCTTCGACCGCCCGCTGCTCGCCCCGTGGTACCGGCTCGTCGGGGACGGCGATCGGCTACTGCTCGAACACGGGCAGGCGGTCGTCGTCCTCGAGGGCGCTGCCGTGCGGCGGTTTCTGCCAGCACTTCTTCCGCTCCTCGACGGCACGCGGACGATCGGCGATCTCGCCGTCTTGCTCGGCGACGCGTCCAGGCCGGCGATCGAGCAGGCGATCGACGTGCTCGGCGCGCATGGCGTTCTCAGTGAGGGTGCGCCTGCGGACGAGGGCACGCGGGCCGCTGCTCATCTCCTTGCCGCGGCTCGCGGCCTCGCCCCGTCGCTTGTGGGTGAGCGCCTCGCTGGTTGCAACGTCGGCATCGCCGGACGATCTGCCTCTAGCGTTGAGATCGCGCGCCTCCTGCGACTGGCGGGAGTGGGGGACGTCCGTCGCGTGTCGTGGCGGGGTGACTCGGAGGTCGGCTTCGTGATCACCGCACCCGCTCCGGACGAGGCGGCCGCTCTGCCGGAGTGGAACGCGCGGGCGCTCGAACGGGGAACGGTGTGGCTTCCGGTTCGTCCGTTCGACGGGCACCACGCCGCAGTCGGTCCGTTGATCGTTCCGCGCGAGTCTGGCTGCTACGCGTGCCTGTTGCTGCGACGAGAGGCGAACCTGGAGTACGGAGCTGTCCTCGAAGAGATCGAGCGCATCCCGATCGCGGCAACCGCCGACTCCGGAGTCGAGGCGATCACGGCGGGTATCGCCGCGCACCTCGCGCTTCGCTGGATCGGGGGCAACGACACAACGCTTCCCGGCGTACTGCATGCGTTGGAGCTGTTCCCGCGTCTCACACTCACGGAACACCACGTACTGCGGGTCCCACGGTGTCCCGCATGTTCGCCCGTCGCGAGCGTTGCGTCGCCGCTTCCCTGGCACGGTGTGGCGGCGGCATGATCACGGCCCTACCAGAGCCTCTCCGCCGGGCAGTCTCCCGGTACACGGGAATTGTCAGGACGCTCGAAGAGCCGCTGCCGACGCCGGGCGAGCCTCCGCTCTTCCGTGCCACATGCGAGATCGGGAGGGCCGACACGCTACTCGGGGCCCCGCTCGGTCATGTCACCGGCATCGGCGGCGCCGGACTCACGCGTGCAGACGCCGCCGCGGCCTCCGTGGGTGAGGCCCTTGAGCGCTACTCGGCGACCTACATCGATCGGCAGCGACTCACGGTCGCAACCGCCGACGAGCTCGGCGCCGACGCGGTCGCACCGTCGCGCTTCGGTCTCTTCTCCGATCGGCAGTACGCGCAGGAGGCATTCCCGTTTCGACCGTTCACCGCCGATACGAGAGTGGCCTGGACGGACGGGTGGGAGATCACGTCCGGGCGGCGGGTGCTTCTCCCGGCGGAGCTCGTGTATCTCGGTGACGCTGGGTTCGGGGCGATGCGCATCGGGTACGCCACTAGCAGCGGAATGGCATGTGCGCCCTCGGTTGACGAGGCGTGTGCACGGGGCCTGTGCGAGGTCGTCGAGCGCGACGCGTTCATGATCGTCTGGGCAAACCGCCTGAGCCTGCCCAGGTTGGATTGGGGGGGCGAGCCGCGACTCGTGGCTCTCGAGGAGCGGCTGTTTGCACGGACGGGACTCACCTACAGCGTCATCGACCTCTCC
This sequence comes from Actinomycetes bacterium, assembly GCA_037142875.1. Classification (GTDB taxonomy): domain Bacteria; phylum Actinomycetota; class Thermoleophilia; order Gaiellales; family Gaiellaceae; genus PALSA-600. The sequence continues at coordinate 53,185 of JBAWZV010000007.1, forward strand.
TCGATCCATGGTCTCCCGTCGTTCCTCGGCGTCGTGCGGTCAGAGCGGGGACGCTGGGGCGCGTTTGGAGTCGGGGCGGGCACGGCTCCCACGGTCGAACGGGCGTGGTGGAAGGCGCTCTCGGAGGCGTTCGCTGCCCGCTCGGCAGGCCAGAAGCTTGCGGTGCTCCTGCCCGAGCCAGACTTCGGCCCGGCAGGTGACGGCGTACTCACCTTCGAGGATCACATCCGCTACCACTCCGACCGTCGTCGGTCGGCCGCGGCGGCCTTCCTCGATGCCTCCGGCGCGACGAACGACATCACCGACGTTCCCGTCATCGATGAGAAAGACCCGAGTGCGACCGTGCTCGCACTTGCCGAGCGCGTGCATCGCGCCGGATCGACGGCGTACGCCGTCGACGTCACCTCGCCCGATGTTCGCTCGCTCGGACTCGTTGTGATCAAGGTCGTTGCGCCCGAGTTCTGCACTCTCGACGTTCCGCATGCCGCACGATTCCTGGGTGGCCCCAGGCTGTACCAGGGCGCGTACGAGGCCGGCCTGAGCGACGCGGTGCTATGTCCCGACGACGTCAACTCCGAGCCACATCCGTTTCCGTGAGCAAGGTCGTCCCCACAGCAGAGTTCGCCTCGATCGTCTACGGGGCCGCCGAAGCGCCGGCAGACGACCCAGCCGAGGACTTCCACGAGGCCTCGCGTCTCTACCCGAACATCGCGCCGGGGCGGCTCTCGACGCTCGTCGATCTCGCTCGTGACCCCGAGCTCCAGCAGACGGTCGCACGGGCAAGTCGCCTCTACGAACACGCCCCGACGATCGATCTACCGGCGCCTCGCCTGCCGAAAGTCCCACTCCAGAACGCGCTTGATCGTCGGGCCTCAACCCTCACCGACATGCCATCGGGGATCAACCTCGGGACGCTTTCGGCACTACTCGGAGCGAGCTATCGCTCGCGGGACCGCGGGCCAGGCGTTGCACGGAGGCCGGTTCCCTCGGGAGGGGCCCTCTACCCGGTGGAGCTCTACCCGATCCCCTTGGCTGTCGAGGGAGTCGACTCGGCGGTCTACCACTACCACCCGTATCGGCACTGTCTCGAGCGCCTCGCTGACGTCACGCCTGCCGCTGTTCGCGCTTCGCTTGTCGACCAGAACGTGGCCGACCGCGCCGCGGCGCTCGTCGTCGTGACCGGGATGTTCTGGCGCTCGCGCTTCAAGTACGGACTCCGCGGGTATCGTTTCGTGCTCCTGGAGGCGGGCCATGTCGTCCAGAACGCGCTGCTCGTCGCGGCGGCTCTTGGAGTGACCGCGCTGCCACTTGGCGGGTTCTACGACAACCGCCTCGACGCGCTGGTGGGCGCCGACGGTATCGACGAGGCAACCGTCTACGCGTTCGTGGTCGGTGGGCGGGCGTGAACTTGGAGACCGACGCGGTTCGTGTCCGTGAGCGAACGGGACAGTTCGGCTCACCTGCCGTCTGTCTGTGGTTGCGGATCGGTGCCTTCATGCTCCTCTCGGTCGTGCTCGGAGCGACGCGCAGGCCCCCCGCGCCTGACGCGCAGTTGGCGCTCGTCCCCGCGCTCACGACTGGCGTAGCTGTTGGCTTTTCCCTGTATCTGCTCGTTGCCTGGCGACGGCTCGGACGTCCGCACAGCCTGCGTCTTCGCTCCGCCGCGTTCGCACGCCTGGTGGTCCTCGGGGTCTGCGCCCTGAACGAGGAGGTTGTCTGGCGCTGGTTCGTGCTCGGCACCCTCCTCACCTGGGGGACGGTCGCCGCTCTTGCTGGGAGCACGCTCGGCTTCGCCACCGTTCATCGAAATGGCAGCGCGTTCCACCTCCTCACGGGCACGACGTTCGGAACGGTGTATCTGGCTACCGGCTCGCTCCTCGCCTGCGCCGCCGCCCACCTCGCGTACAACAGCTGTGTTGCGTACTGCGCCGAGCGGTCGCGTCCCCTGGTGACTGCATGAAGGTCGCGGAGCTCGTCGAGGTCAGCAAGTCCTACGGCACAGCGAAGGCACTCGACAGGGCGAGCTTTGCAGTTGGCGAGGGCGAGGTCGTCGCACTTCTGGGCCCGAATGGGGCGGGGAAGTCGACGGCCATCGCTGTCCTGCTAGGGCTGGGACGACCTGATCGTGGGGTGGCACGGCTCTACGGCGGTGACCCGAGGCGTCCGGGCTCGCGCCGGAGAGTCGGTGTGACTCCTCAGGAGTCGCTCTTTCCGGGCACGCTCCGCGTTGACGAGCTCGTGCGGCTGATCGCTACGCACTACGCGCAGCCGCTCCCGGAGTCGTTGCTGTTCGAGCGCTTCGGCCTTGTCGACATCGCTGAGCGCCAGATCGGTGGGCTCTCGGTCGGACAGCGTCGTCGGCTCGGTGTCGCGCTTGCGTTCGTGGGGCGCCCGACGTTCATCGTGCTCGATGAGCCGACGGTCGGCCTTGACAGCGATGCACGGCGAGCGGTGTGGGCTGCGATCCGTGACCACAGGGCCAGTGGCGGCACCGTCTTGCTCACAACGCACCAGATCGAAGAGGCCGACCTTCTCGCGGACCGCGTCGTCCTCGTCGAGGAGGGGCGCATCGTCACCGATCGCTCGGTCGAGGCGTTGAAGGCCTCGGCTGGCTGTGTCCTGGTTCGCTTCGAGGCGGGCGCCGACATCCGGGTGCCGGGAGCGGTACGTAACGGCTTGTTTCTCGACCTCCACGTGCGTGACGCCGGCCGCACCGTCGAGGAGCTTGTTCGGTCAGGCGTGCCGCTCCACGGCCTCGAGGTACGGGCGATCTCGCTCGAGGAGGCGCTTGCGCCGCAGGTGGTCACGCCATGAGGCTTGTGACCGCACACGCCCGGGCGATGACGGTCGAGCTTCTGCGATATCCGGCGTACCTCGTTCCGACACTTGCGTTCCCGCCGGTGTTCTTCCTCTTCTTCGCGGCACCAGGAGCCGGTGAGGCCGCCACGGGGAGGATGGCCGCATTCGCCGGATTCGCCGTGATCGGCGTCGCGTTCTTCCAGTTCGGAGTCGGGATCGCGGTCGAACGGGCGACGCCGTGGGAGGCGTATCTGCGCACGCTCCCGATCGGCCCTGTTGTCCGGCTAACCGCCCGGGTCATGTCGGCAGCGGTCTTCGCGGTGGCCGCTGGGTGCGTCCTCGTCGTTGTGGCGCTGGCGACGACGACAGCCACGATGTCCCCGGGGAGCTGGTCGCTGTTCGCACTCTCGCTTCTTCTCGGAACGGCACCCTTTGCGCTCCTCGGGATCGCGCTTGGCTACTGGTCGCCGGCGCGAGGTGCACTGCCGATCGCAAACCTGCTCTATCTCTCCCTCTCCTACGCGGGTGGGCTCTGGCTGGCCCCCCGCAACCTGCCGACGGTCGTCCGCAAACTCTCGCCCGTCCTCCCAACACGCGCCTTCGCCGACACGCTCGTCGCGTCGACCGGCGGCACGGTGGCGACCGGGGCATGGCTCGTGCTGGCTGCGTTCAGCCTCCTCTTCGGCAGCCTGGCCGCCTGGGGGTACACCAGAGATGAGGGTCGTCGCTTCCGCTGACACAAAGCCGTGAGAGAGGCCGTGCCAGCGGAGGTCTCCCGTAGACTTCCGCGCCGTGGACGACACCACCTGGGTCATCGTGTTCATGCTGGTCGTGCTGAAGATTCCGATCGCGTACGTCGCGTACGTCGTCTGGTGGGCGGTCAAGGCGGACACCAGCGATCTGGGCGACGATGCAGCCCACGCGAAGCTCGCGCCGTGGCAGCGCCCCGACGCTCCGCGGCCCCGTGGTGGAGGCCCGCACGGAGTGCCCGAGAGGGAATCGGCGCGTCGTTCGCCCAGACGTGAAAGAATGGGGACATGACCGAACGTCGTACAGCCGATACCGCCGCAGGTGGCCTCGCCGCCCTCGCGTTTGTGGGTGGCCTCGTCCAGATCGTCTACCTGCCTTTCTGGTTCGGGCCGCTCTCTCTCATCGCCGCACTGACGGCGACCGTCATGAGTGACAAGTACCGCCGGCTCAACGCCGTCGTAACGGGTGTAGTCGCGATCGGCTTTCTGATCGGCGCGTCCGTTGCAGTGTGGTACACACGATCGCTCTACTAGACGCGCTGGGCAACCGATCTGACCTCCCGCCGCGGGTGCGCCGGGACCAGACCCGCTGCTACAACACGGAGTAGCGATGCATGACGTCGACGGCGTGAACGCCGGGTACGCACGGCTCCTCCTCGACGAGTATCTCGCGAACCCCGAGTCCGTCCCCGCGGAGTGGCGCACTCTCTTCGAGAGCGGCGACGCCGACCTGGTCAACACGCTGCCAGGGCTCGCACGCCTTCTCGAACGGCTACCCCGCCCCGATGCATCGTCAGGCAACGGTCACGCAGCTGCCGGGCCTGAGCAGCAAGCCGCGGACATTGACCTTGGGCTCCTTGGTGGGGTCGCAGCCGGGATGGCGCTCGTCAAGGCCCACCGGATGCACGGACACCTCGCCGCGAGGCTCGACCCGCTCGGGTCGGCTCCCGTTGGCGACCCCGCTCTCGACCCGATGCGACTCGAGCCGAGGCTCACACCGGAGCTCCTCGCCCGGATCCCCGCGTCCATCCTGCGGATCCACGTCAAGGGCGACACGCTCGCCCAGGCGCTTCCCAACCTCCAGCAGACCTACTGCGGCTCGACGGCCTACGAGATCGAGCACATCTCCGACCACGAGCAGCGTGTGTGGCTGCGACGGGCGATCGAGTCGGGGCGCTTCCGCTCGCCGCTTCACCCGGATGAGCAGCGCCGCCTTTACGGCCGACTCAGCGAGGTCGAAGGGTTCGAGCGCTACCTCCGCCGCGCGTTCCTCGGCCAGAAGCAGTTCTCGCTCGAGGGGCTCGACGTTCTCATCCCGATGCTTGATGAGGCGATCGAGATCGCAACGGGAGCCGGCGCCCGCGAGGTCGTGCTTGGCATGGCCCACCGCGGCCGGTTGAACGTCCTCGCGCACACGATTGGCGTTGGTTACGAGAAGATCCTCCGCGAGTTCGAGGGCGAGCGGTTCCAGGACGCGATCGCGTCCGACGCCGAGGGCGGCACCGGCGACGTCAAGTACCACCACGGCGCGCAAGGCCTCCGCACGACGGAAGCCGGGCCTGTCGGGATCACGCTCGCCTCGAACCCGAGCCACCTTGAGGCCGTCAACCCCGTCGTCGAGGGCCGCGCACGCGCCGAGCAGACCGACCGCACAACGCGCACCGGGGTCAACGACCCCAAGGTGGCGATGCCGATCCTGCTTCATGGCGACGCCGCCTTCGCCGGGCAAGGCATCGTCGCCGAGGCGCTCAACCTCTATGCCCTGCAGGGCTACTCGACCGGCGGCACGCTCCACGTGATCACCAACAACCAGGTCGGGTTCACAACCGATCCTGTCCAGGGGCGTTCGACCCGACACTCGTCCGACCTCGCGAAGGGGTTCGACACACCGATCATCCACGTCAACGCTGACGATCCCGAGGCGGCGCTCTCTGCCGTTCGCCTGGCGCTCGCGTACCGCAGCCGGTTCGGGCATGACATCGTGATCGACCTTGTCGGGTATCGGCGGTTCGGCCACAACGAGCAGGATGAGCCGTCCTACACCCAGCCGATCATGGTCGCCCAGATCGAAGCGCACCCGACAGTGCGGGCCCTCTACGCGGAGAGCCTCACGAGCGCGGGTGTGCTGGCGTCCGGTGAGGCCGACACGCTCGCTGAGGAGGCCGAGGGCCGCGTCCGTGCAGCTCACGAACGACTCAAGGCCGCGCTCACCCCGGAGACCTCACCGCTCGCCGACGAGCCGGATCCGCGGCGTGGCATGGGGGAGATCGACACGCACGTCGACAAGTCCCGGCTCCGCGATCTCACCGCCCAGCTGATGCGTGTGCCGGATGATTTCACGATCACTCCGAAGCTCGTCAAGCAGATCGAGCGACGCCTCGCAGCGGTCGACGAGGGCGGCATCGACTGGGGGCATGCCGAGTCGCTCGCGTACGCGTCACTGATCCAGGAGGCGATCCCGGTGCGTCTCACCGGGCAGGACAGCGAGCGGGGCACATTCTCGCATCGCCACCTCGTCTTTCACGACTCGCGCACGGGTGAGGTGCACGTGCCGATGCAGGAGATCGACGGTGCGACGGCATCGTTCGAGGTCTACAACTCGCCGCTCTCCGAGTTCGCGTGCGTCGGGTTCGAGTACGGCTACTCGGTCGCGGCGCCCGAGACGCTCGTCCTCTGGGAGGCGCAGTTCGGTGACTTCGTAAACGGCGCGCAGACGATCATCGACCAGTTCATCGCGAGCGGGTTTTCGAAGTGGCGGGAACGGACACGCCTGACGCTCCTGCTCCCGCACGGCTACGAGGGAAGCGGGCCGGAACATTCGAGCGCACGGCTCGAGCGGTTCCTCCAGCTCACCGCACAGGAGAACCTCCGCATCGTCAACTGCACCACGGCAGCGCAGCTCTTCCACCTGCTCCGCCGCCAGGCGATCGATCCGGACATCCGTCCGCTCGTCGTGATGACACCAAAGGGACTGCTCCGGCTCAAGGAGGCGACCTCGACTCTCGCCGACCTCAGCTCCGGCACGTTCCGCCCCGTGCTCGACGCGACCGTCGCCGACAAGTCGGCGATCCGCCGCCTCGCGATCTGCTCGGGGAAGGTCTACTACGACATCGTCGGGCACGAGGTCGCGGCGGCCGCGACCAGCGTTGCGATCGCGCGTCTCGAGCAGCTGTACCCGTTTCCCGTCGAGGCGATGCGGGCGCTCGTGGGCTCTTACCCCGGGCTCGGCGAGATCGTCTGGGCGCAGGAGGAGCCGCAGAACATGGGGGCGTGGCGCACGATTCGCCACCGCCTCGAGGAAGCGGCGGCCGGTGTCCCTGTCAGGTATGAGGGGCGTCCGTGGCGCGCGAGCGCGGCAGAGGGGTACCCGGGCGCGCACCGCGCCGAGCAGGACAGAATCGCCCGCGCTGTCCTGACGATCTAGCTACGGCCGCGACGAGACGCGAGCCGCTTCGCGGCCTTCGGGCCGTGGCTCTTGACGAGCGCGGGGCCGTGCTTGCGCGCCTGCGCGAGGAGCTGCTTCCGCTGCTTTGCGGGGATGCGCGTCCAGAGCTCCCAGAGGAATGCGACAGTGCCGACGAGTCCGGCGCCGTGGCGTCCGAGCGTGCGTAGCTTCGCCATGATGGGATTCTTCCAGCGGCGGCGGATGCCGTGGCAGGGACTCGCACCGTCGGGAGGGGATAAACTCGGCTGTGCAGGAAGTGGTGTCGAAACAGGAGGTAGCAATGCCGGTCGAGACTCCGTCGCTCTTCGCAACGGTCATCCAGGAGCATCTTGAGCTGAAGCGACGCAACGCGGCGCTCCAGCATGAGATGCCGATCCAGAAGTACATGGCGGATGATCCGTTCCAGAACCACCCCCTTTTCAAGTCCGAGCAGCAGGCACGCGTCGAGGACACGATGGACGGAACACAGTCGATCGTCGATCAACCGACCTCGCTCGACTGGCCGAGTAGCCCTGACGCATTCCCTGACGCCTTCCTTGACACGAACCCCGAGCAGACCGAGGAGGCGATCCCGGCTGTGACCGATGACGCCACCGAGGAGGCCTCCGACGAAGGCCTCTGGTCGCGCTCGCGGGACTTCGACTGGGGCGACTAGCCCGAACACGGCACGGCACGGCACGGCTCGCCGGAGTCGGTCGCCCGGGTACCGCCGGATACCCTGTCTCGATGCCCGAGCTGAAGACGGCGGTCTCGTACTCCCCGACGGGCGACCAGCCGCACGCGATCGCATCGCTCGTCGCAGGGCTTGAGGCCGGGGAGCGCTTCCAGACCCTGCTCGGGGCGACCGGTACGGGTAAGACCGCCACGATGGCGTGGATCATCGAGAAGCTGCAGCGCCCGGCCCTCGTGATCGCGCACAACAAGACGCTCGCGGCGCAGCTCTGCAACGAGTTCCGCGAGTTCTTCCCGGACAACGCCGTCGAGTACTTCGTCTCGTACTACGACTACTACCAGCCCGAGGCGTACGTCCCGCAGGCCGATCTCTACATCGAGAAGGACAGCTCGCGGAACGACGACATCGACCGGCTCCGCCACGCCGCCACCTCGAACATCCTCTCCCGACGCGACACGATCATCGTCGCGTCGGTGTCGTGCATCTACGGGCTCGGCTCTCCCGACGCCTACATGGACCGGGTCGTTTTCCTGACCGTCGGGGAGGAGACCGATCGCGACGACGCGCTGCGGCGGCTCGTCGACATCCAGTACGCACGCAACGACACGGTGCTCGGTCGCGGGCGCTTCCGCGTCAAGGGCGACGTGCTCGAGATCCAGCCGTCGCATTCCGAGACCGCCTACCGCGTCTCGTTCTTCGGCGACGAGGTCGAGGGGATCACACACTTCGACCCGCTGACCGGCGAGGTGCTCTCGCTGCTCGACACGATCACCGTCTTCCCGGCGACGCAGTACGTCACCTCGAAGCCAACCGTCGAACGCGCCGTCGGCGAGATCCAGAAGGAGCTCGCCGACCAGGTACGGCTCTTCGAGAGCGACGGCCGGATGCTCGAGGCCCACCGCATCCGCCAGCGCACCGAGTACGACCTCGAGATGATGCGCGAGCTCGGCTTCTGCAACGGGATCGAGAACTACTCCCGGATCCTCGACGGCCGTCCCGCGGGATCGGCACCGTTCACGCTCCTCGACTACTTCCCTGAGGACTACGTCATCTTCGTCGACGAGTCGCACCAGACGATCCCGCAGATCGGCGGAATGTACGAGGGCGACCGCTCGCGCAAGCAGACGCTCGTCGACTACGGCTTCCGGCTTCCCTCCGCGCTCGACAACCGGCCGCTCCGGTTTGACGAGTTCCTCGAGAAGGTCGGGCAGGCCGTCTTCGTCTCGGCGACCCCCGGCGCCTGGGAGCTGCGCCACTCGACGAAGATCACCGAGCAGCTGATCCGCCCGACCGGAATCGTCGATCCCGAGATCGACATCAGGCCGACGAAGAACCAGATCGACGATCTGCTCCACGAGATCCGCCTCCGTGAGGAGCGCGGCGAACGCGTGCTCGTGACGACGCTGACGAAGAAGATGAGCGAGGACCTGACCGACTATCTCCTCGAGGCCGGCGTCAAGGCTCGCTACCTGCACTCCGAGATCGACACGCTCGAGCGGATCCACATCCTGCGTGACCTTCGCCTCGGCGAGTACGACGTGCTCGTCGGCGTCAACCTCCTGCGCGAAGGGCTCGACCTGCCCGAGGTCTCCCTCGTCGCGATCCTTGACGCCGACAAGGAGGGATTCCTTCGTGGCCAGACCGCGCTGATCCAGACGATCGGACGCGCTGCGCGAAACGTCAACGGCCGCGTGCTGATGTACGCCGACAAGCACACGGAGGCGATCAAGTACGCACTCGACGAGACCTCACGCCGTCGCGCCAAGCAGCTCGCCTACAACGAGGAACACGGCATCACGCCAGAGTCGATCAAGAAGGGCGTCTCCGACATCGCCGAGTTCCTGATGCTCGACTCCCCGAACGCTCCCAAACGAATCCGGCGCGGTCAGAAGGTCGAGGGCATGGATCAGGCCGAGCTCGAACGGCTCCTGATCACGCTCGAGGAGGAGATGCTGACCGCGGCCGAGGAGCTCCGATTCGAGTACGCCGCCAAGCTCCGCGACGAGATCAAGGGCCTGCGTCGGGAACTCGGCGCGGTCGAGCCCGCGTCGGCGACCCCAGCGAGCTGACCGTTACAGCGGCGCAGCGCTGCGCGAGAACGTGCGGATTGCCGTCCGCTCCCAGCGATCGTTCCTGAAGGTGTGCGTCTCGATGCCAACCCGGTGGTCGTCTGCGTCGTAGACGAGCACGCCGCGGGCCTCGCCGAGCCGCCGCGGTCGCGGACGCGTGAGCCCAGGTGCGGTGGTGATGACGACGCCGGGGGCGCCCGCCGAGGCGACCTCGAACTCGTGGCGTTCGGTGATCGTTCCCTGGTGAACGTGCCCGCCGACGATCAGCTCGGCCCCGGCGTGAACGAGCTCACGCAGGACATGGTGGCGGCGGGCAAGCGGCCGCTTGCGGCCCCGCCACGGCGCAGCCGCGAGCTGATGGTGGAGCACCGCGATCCGGAGCGCGCCCGGCGCGCCCTCGCGGAGGCGGTCGGTCGCCTCGGTGAGCCAGGCAGGGCCCACACGCCCCGACTGATGACGCCACGGCCGCACCGAGTTCAGCCCGACAACCTGGATCTCCCCGTTTGAGAACACCGGCCGGGTCGTGCCCCACTCGTGCTCGAAGCGCCTCCACGGAGCGGTGAGTCGAGTCGGAAACGTGAACGGGACGTCGTGATTCCCCGGGACGACCAGGAGCGGGCGGCGAAGGCCGCGAAGAAACCGGGCAGCGGCCGCGTGCTGCGCCGACCGCCCGAGGTGAGTGAGGTCGCCGCTCACGATCACGAGCGCGGGATCGACGCGCTCGATCAAATCCTCAAACGGAGCGCCGACCGCGGGATCGTTCTGTCCGGCGCCTGCCCCAAAGTGGAGATCTGACATGTGGAGGATGCGCCTCGACACCGTCGAAGCAGGCTACAGTGAGCACCATGCGTAACGAGCAGGCTGGCGAGATCTTCGATGATCTCTACCTTGGCGTCCGGGCGGGCGGTGCCCTGCGCAAGAAGCGCCGCGGAGAGCCGCTCACTGCGGAGGAGGTCGAGGCACTCGGCCGGTGGCATCGACTCTCGCCGTGGCGTAAGGGCGTCGCGGTTGGTGGCTTCGCCGTCGGCATGTTCGGTCTTGGTTTTGCTGCAGGCGGGCTCATGTTTCGCCGCTCGCGCAAGGCCTGAGCCGGTCATCTAGGCAACGACGCGAAACGGCCGTCGGGCTGCGACGCCTGACGACGTCAGCGATCCGGTGAGCGTCGGCGACCCGGACGAGGCCGACCCGAGGGCGTGGCCGCGGCGCCCGCTGAGACGAGCCACGTTACGAGTGCCCCGGTGGGACGCTGTCGAGTCATGCGCCTCTGTGTCGCGCGCAGCAGCCCGCTCTTGCCGTGCGCGAACGCGCGTTCGCCCGATAGAATGCGCGCCTGATGGCGACCGACGAGCTCGTAGTCCACGGCGCCAGGGAGCACAACCTCAAGGACATCACCGTCCGGCTCCCTCGGAACGCGCTGATCTGCATCACCGGGCTCTCCGGCTCTGGCAAGTCGAGCCTTGCGTTCGACACGATCTACGCCGAGGGTCAGCGCCGCTACGTCGAGTCGCTCTCGGCCTACGCGCGTCAGTTCCTGCAGATGATGGAGAAGCCCGACGTCGACTCGATCGAGGGCCTCTCGCCGGCGATCTCGATCGACCAGAAGACGACCTCGCGCAACCCACGCTCGACCGTTGGCACCGTCACCGAAATCTACGACTACCTGCGCCTCCTCTACGCCCGTGTCGGCCGGCCGCACTGTCCCGTTTGTGGCCGCACGATCGCCGGGCAGTCGATCGACTCGATCGTCGAGCAGATCCTCGTGCTCCCGGTCGGGACGAAGTTCACCGTCAACGCGCCGGTGGTCCGCGACCGCAAGGGCGAGTTCCGTGAGCTCTTCGAGGAGCTCCGCAACGAGGGCTTCACGCGGATCAAGGTCGACGGCGAGCAGCACACGCTCGAGGAGCCGCCCGCTCTCGACAAGAAGTTCAAGCACGACGCCGAGGTGATCGTCGACCGGCTCGTGATGAAGGAGGACATGCGGCAGCGTCTCAGCCAGTCGGTCGAGACGGCGATCGCGCTCGCCGAAGGGCTCGTCACCGTCGACCTGATCGACACCGGTGAGAGCCGGACATACAGCGAGCGGTTTGCCTGTCCCGAGCACGGTGTGTCGCTTCCCGAGCTGCAGCCGCGGATCTTCTCCTTCAACTCGCCGCACGGCGCCTGTCCGCGCTGCACCGGCCTCGGCTCCCAGCAGGAGATTGACCCCGACCTGCTCGTTCCCGATCCGGATCGCACGATCTCGGAGGGTGCGCTCGTGCCGTGGGCGGTCGGCAACGCGAGCTTCTACGAGTCGGTCATCCAGGCGATCGCCGAGCGCTACGAGATCGACGTGGACAAGCCCTGGCACAACCTGACCGAGGAAGAGCAGGGCTACTTCCTCCACGGCACCGGGACGGAGAAGGTCTACGTCACCTACCGCAACCGGATGGGCCGGAAGCGCTCGTACATGATCGCCTTCGAGGGAATCGCTGCCTCCCTGGAGCGCCGCTACAAGGAGACCGACAGCTCGAACCAGCGTGAGCGGATCGAGGAGTACATGTCGTTCCGGCCGTGCCCGGCGTGCAAGGGCGCGCGACTCAAGCCCGAGGTACTCGCCGTCACGGTCGGTGAGCGCAACATCCACGAGTTCACGAACCTCTCGGTCGAGGGCGCGCTTCGGTTCCTCGATGGGATCGAGCTGACCATCACCGAGGAGCTGATCGGTGTCCGCATCGTCAAGGAGATCCGCGAGCGCCTCACCTTCCTGAACGACGTCGGAGTCGGCTACCTCCAGCTCGACCGGGCCTCGGCGACGCTCTCGGGTGGCGAGGCGCAGCGCCTGCGGCTTGCAACGCAGATCGGCTCGCAGCTCGTCGGTGTCCTCTACATCCTCGACGAGCCGTCGATCGGACTCCACCAGCGAGATAACGACCGCCTGATCGGGACTCTCGAACGGCTCCGCGATCTCGGTAACACGGTGATCGTGGTCGAGCACGACGAGCAGATGATGCGCAGCGCCGACTGGCTCGTCGACATGGGGCCCGGCGCCGGGGAGCACGGCGGCCATGTTGTTGCGGAGGGCACGGCGGCGAAGGTGCAGCGGACGAAGACGTCCGTCACCGGGCAGTTCCTCTCGGGCGACCGCGAGATCGCGGTGCCGGAGCGCCGCTCCGCCGACAACGGCGTCTTCGCCGTCCGCGGCGCCGCCGAGCACAACCTCAAGCGGATCGACGTCGAGTTCCCCGTCGGGCGGTTCATCGCCGTCACCGGCGTCTCCGGATCGGGCAAGTCGACTCTCGTCAACGAGATCGTCTACAAGACCCTCGCAAACCGGCTGCAGCGCGTCCGGGTGAAGCCGGGTGAGCACGAGTCGGTGGAGGGGATCGAGGCGTTCGACAAGGTGATCGAGATCGACCAGCGCCCGATCGGCCGCACGCCGCGCTCGAACCCGGCCACCTACACCGACCTCTTCACCCACATTCGCGAGCTCTACTCGCTCACCCCTGACGCGAAGGTGCGCGGGTACAAGCCGGGGCGCTTCTCGTTCAACGTCAAGGGCGGCCGCTGTGAGACGTGCAAGGGCGACGGCCAGATCAAGATCGAGATGCACTTCCTGCCCGACGTCTACGTCCCGTGTGAGACTTGCAAGGGGCGCCGCTACAACCGTGAGACGCTCGAGGTGCGGTTCAAGGGCAAGACGATTGCCGACACGCTCGACATGTCGGTCGAGGAGGCTCTCACCTTCTTTGCGAAGATCCCGAAGATTCGCCGCCGCCTGCAGACCCTCCACGACGTGGGGCTCGACTACATGCGGCTCGGCCAGCCGGCGACGACGCTCTCGGGTGGCGAGGCTCAGCGCGTCAAGCTCGCCTCCGAGCTATCGAAGGTCGCCACGGGCCGCACGCTCTACATCCTCGACGAGCCGACGACCGGCCTCCACTTCGCCGACATCGAACGTCTCCTCGAGGTGCTCCAGCGGCTCGTCGAATCCGGCAACACCGTGCTCGTGATCGAGCACAACCTCGACGTGATCAAGCAGGCCGATTGGCTCGTCGATCTCGGCCCCGAGGGCGGCGAGAACGGCGGCCACGTGATCGCGAGCGGCACGCCCGAGCAGATCGCCGCCACCGAGGGGTCGTACACGGGCCAGTTCCTCAAACCGTTGCTGAAGCGCCGGGCCACCACCGCCGCGTAGCCTTCATCTGTGACCCGTTCGCAGACACGCCGCGTCTACATCGGCTTCGTGCTCGTCTTCGTGCTCCTGTTCGCGGGCGGTGCGCTCTTTGGCTACACCGGCCGGCACACGCCGATCTGTGAGGACGGCAAGCCGCCGCTCCAGCAGCACGACACCGGCATCGGCCAGGTCGCATACCTCTGTCACGACGGCACGCTCGTCACGAAGTAAGACCGGCAGCCGCGATGCGCGAATGGTGGATCAGAACCGCGCTCGTCCTGCAGGCGCCGCGAGCTGTCTTCGTTGCGCTCCGTGACGACGGCGCCGAGTCAGCCTCCGACCGCGCTGAGCCCGTGCTCGCCGTCGTGCTCCTCGCCGGGGCCGCCTACGCCCTCTCGACACGCACGGCCGCCCACCTGATGGACGACAGCGACTACGACGTCATCGTCACTGCCGTCTGGACGTTTCTGGCCGGCGGTCTCTACGGCTGCGCCGGGTACTGGTTCTTCGGTGCCGTCCTGCACAAGGCGGCGACCCTCCTCGGCTCGCAGGGGAGCTTCCGCCGCAACCGGCAGATCCTCGCCTTCGCATCCGTGCCCGTCGTGCTCTCGCTCGTGCTCTGGCCAATCAAGCTCGCCGTCTGGGGCAGCGCGCTCTTCCACCGCGGTGGCACAGACGCGGGGACAGCGGGCCAGCTGCTCGGGTATCTCTGGCTCGGGTTCGTCGGCTGGGCCGCGGTGCTGCTCGTGATCGGCGTCCGTGCCGTGCACGGCTGGACGTGGGGCCGCGCGGCGCTGGCCGCCGCCGCTCCGGTTGCGACAGCGGTCGCCCTCTCGTTTCTCTAGCCGCGAGCGGCGAGGGCGTCGTCGAACTCGGCGAGCTCCTCGTCGGGGATCGAGTACGTGTGCTGTGGCTCCGGGAAGGCGCCGCTGCGGACGTCGTTGACGTACTCGCCGAGCGCCGCGGTGATCTCCTCGGTTAGCTCTGCGTAGCGCCTGACAAACCGGGGCGTCCGGCCGCCGTGGAGGCCGAGCAGGTCGTGCCACACGAGCACCTGGCCGTCGCAGCCGGCGCCCGCGCCGATGCCGATCGTCGGGATCTCGAGTGCCTCGGTGATCCGGGCTGCCACCGGGGCCGGAACGGCCTCGAGGACGACCGCCACGCAGCCCGCGTCCTGGAGCTCGAGCGCGTCGTCGTAGAGGCGTAGCGCAGCCGTTGCGGTTCGTCCCTGGGCGCGAAAGCCACCGAGCCGCGTTGCCGACTGCGGCGTCAGGCCGATGTGGCCGATCACTCCGATGTTCGACTCGGCGATGGCCCGCACGCGGGCGACCATTCGCCCTGCCCCTTCGAGCTTGACCATGTCTGCACCGCCCTCCTTGACGAGTCGAATCGCGTTCCCGACCGCCTGCTCGTCGGAGATCTCATAGGAGCCGAACGGCAGGTCACCGATCACGAGCGGGCGCCGTGCCGATCGGGTGACCGCGCGGGTCAGGAAGATCATCTCGTCCATCGTGACCGGCAGGGTCGACTCGTGACCGAGCACCACCATTGCGGCGGAGTCGCCGACGAGGATCAGCTCAACGCCCGCCTGGTCGGCGAGGAGCGCGGCGGGGGCGTCGTACGCGGTGACCATCGTGATCCGATCCCGTCGGCGCTTCATCTCGCCGAGCTCGGGTAGCGGCAGCTTCCCGGGGCCGGGAACGGCGGGTGCAGGGTGCTGGGGGCGTGCGCTCAACGGGCTGCTCCTTCCAGGAGGACGTTGTCGATCAGGCGGACCGAGCCGACGCGCGCTGCGATCGCAAGCGTGGGCCCGTCGAGATCCGCGACCTCGACGTACTCCGGTTCGATGCCGGCAGCCACGAGCACTGCACGGGCCGCTGCGGCATCGCGGGTCGAGAGCGCCGCGGGGATCGCCCGTGCGATGATCCGCTGCTGCTCGCTGAGCCGGACGTTGCGGGATGAGAGCGCGACGCCATCCTCGGCGCGGACGGTCGGGAGCGCCCGGATCTCGACGTCGAGCTGGAGATCGCGGACGACCTGCTTCACCACCGCGACCTGCTGCGCGTCCTTGCGACCGAAGTACGCACGCTGCGGGCGGACGAGTCCGAACAGCCGGACGCAGACTGTCGCGACGCCCCTGAAGTGCCCGGGGCGATGGTCGCCCTCGAGGCCGAGCGCGACACCCGCGGGTTCGATCCAGGTGGCGAAGCCCGGGGGGTAGATCTCGGCGGGCGGCGGTGCGAAGAGCACGTCGACCCCCGCCGCACGCGCGATGGCGACGTCGTGGTCGAGATCGTCGGGGTAGGAGGCGAGGTCGTCACCGTCGCTGAACTGCGCCGGGTTGACAAACACGGTTGCGACGGTCAGGCCATTCTCTGCGCGAGAGCTCGCAAAGAGGGAGGTGTGCCCCTCGTGGAGGGCGCCCATTGTCGGCACGAGCCCGAGCGAGTCCCCTCGGGCCTTGGCGGGCTCGAGCGCTAGCCGTAGCTCGGCGATCGTTCGTACCGTCTTCACGTTGAGGCTCCAGTTCCGTTCGGATACCGGGCACATGGAAGGCTAGCGGAGCCGGGGGTATCTCGGCCATCGCGAGAGGCCGTGCGAACCGGAGGCGTTGGTAGCGTCCCCACCTGAATGTCGAGCGTTGACCACCGCCGCACGATCCGCGCAGCGCACCACGGCGAGCCCGTCCGGCACCGTGTTGGCTGACACCGCCTTGCTCGAGGCGTTCGCCGCCGAGGTTGCAGGCTGCACCCGCTGCGTGCTCTCGGAGACGAGGACACAGGTCGTGTTCGGCTCCGGGCCACCCGACGCAGCCCTGATGTTCGTCGGTGAGGCACCCGGCTTTCACGAGGACAAGCGGGGCGTGCCGTTCGTCGGTGCCGCGGGCAAATTGCTCGACAAGCTCCTCGCCGAGATCGGGATGACGCGCGACCAGGTGTACGTCGTCAACGTCCTCAAGTGCCGACCGCCAGGAAACCGCGACCCCAAGGTCGACGAGATCGAGGCGTGCCAGAGCCACCTCTTCCATCAGATCGAGCTGATTCAACCGACGGTCGTCGCGACGCTCGGGAACTTCGCGACCAAGCTGCTCTCCGGGTCACCGGAGGGCATCACCAAGGTGCACGGCCAGGAGCAGCACGTCGATCTCGGAGGGTCGAGCGTCCTGCTCTATCCGATCTTCCACCCGGCTGCCGCGCTCTATACGCCGCGAATGCTCGACGTGCTCAAGGCTGACTTCGCGCGGCTGCCTGCGCTCCTCGGCGTCACGGGCTCCGTGACGCCTCTGCCTGACGCGGCCCCGGCTGCAGCGGACGAGACAACACAGCTCGGTCTCTTCTGACCGCTTCGTCGGGGCGTGTCCTATCGTCCAGGGAATGCAACGCCACGAGACCGGGAGTGCACAGCAGACCGAGGAGCTCGGAGCGCGGCTTGCCCGGCTCCTACGGCCAGGTGACATCGTTGCGATATCGGGCGAGCTCGGTGCCGGCAAGACCACGTTCGTCCGTGGCGCATGCCGGGAGCTCGGCGTGACGCAGCCGATCTCGAGCCCGACGTACACGATCGGGCATCTGTACGCGGGGACGGTGCCCGTCGCTCACCTCGATCTGTACCGTCTTGCTGGCTCGGCGGGCGAGGAGTGGGGTGACCTCGAGCCGTACTTCGATGGCACGATTGCGTTCGTCGAATGGCCCGAGCACGCCGCCTCCTGGCTTCCCGCGATCCGGGCGACAGTCACCCTCGCTCACGTCGATGACTCCCACCGAGAGATCAGGATTGACAGTGCAGACAGTCTTCGCATTTGACACGGCCGCTTCGAGCGCCTCCTGCGCGCTGCTTCGCGACGGTGAGGTGCTCGGTGAGCGTCTCACCGACGCACGCTCGGTGCTCGCAGCCGCAGACGAACTGGTGCGCGATGCTGGCATCGGCCCGGCCGCGCTCGACGCGATCGTCGTAGGGACAGGCCCCGGCAGCTTCACCTCGATCCGGATCGGCCTAGCGACCGCGCATGGCCTTGCACTCGCACTCGGGATCCCGGTCGCGGGCGTCTCATCCCTCCACGCCTACGCGGGTGGCCGACCGGTGATCGACGCGCGGCGCGGGGAGGTCTTCACCGACGCGCCCGCCCCGGTACGTCCCGACGAGCTCGATGTGCGCGGCGAGCGCCTGATCGGTGACGGAGCCGTCCGCTACCGCGACGTCTTCGAGGCGGCAGGTGCCGAGATCCCACCCGATGACGACCCGGGACACCGTCCTTCGGCGAGTCGTCTATACGCGTTCGCCACCGCTTTTGGCCTGGCTTCCACCGTCGAGCCGCTCTATCTCCGTGCACCCGACGCGAAGCCGCTGCCGTGAGCGCGCTCACGATCGAGATTCGCCCTCTCGAGCTCGGCGAGCTTGGCGAGATCGAGGCGATCGAGCAGCGGGCCTACCGGACACCCTGGTCGCTTTCGATGTTCGCCGCCGAGCTGATCAAGCAGACGTCTGTGTGTCTCGGCGCCTACGAGGACGGCCGGCTGGTCGGGTACACGGTCAACACGCGCTACGTCGACGCCTGGCACGTCATGAACGTCGCCGTCGACCCCGAGTACCAGCGCCGCGGGATAGCAGTGCGACTGCTCTCACGTCTCTTTGAGCTGACGGTGGGCGATGAGCGGCGTGGGTACACGCTCGAGGTTCGCGCCTCCAACGAGGCGGCGATCGCGCTGTACGAGCGCCTCGGGTTCACAAGCCACGGGCGTCGGCGCGGGTACTACACCGACAACCGCGAGGACGCGCTGATTATGTGGCGTGAATCAGCCCCGGGTTCCGCATCCGCATGATCCTCGGGATCGAGACATCCTGCGACGAGACCGCCGCGGCCGTCGTCGGTCGCGACGGCACGATCGCCTCGAGCATCGTCGCGTCGCAGGCTGACCTGCACGCGCGCTACGGCGGGGTCGTCCCGGAGGTCGCCTCCAGGCGGCACCTCGAGCTGATCTCGCCGGTTATCGCCGAGGCGCTCACCGAGGCCGATGTGACGCTCGACGACATCGAGACGGTGGCCGTGACGGCAGGCCCCGGACTGATCGGGGCGCTACTCGTCGGCCTGGCGGCGGCGAAGGCCGTCGCGTGGTCGCGTGGCATCCCGCTGGCTCCCGTTCACCACCTCCACGGCCACGTCGCATCGCTGTATCTGCAGCCGACCGACCTCGAACCGCCGTTCACCTGCCTGCTCGCAAGCGGCGGGCACACCATGCTTCTTGATGTCCGCAATCGGACGTGGGGTGGCACTCGCATCCTCGGAACCACGCTCGACGACGCCGCCGGTGAGGCCTTCGACAAGGGCGCGCGGCTGCTGGGGCTTCCCTACCCGGGTGGGGCGGAGCTTGACCGGCTCGCTCGCGATGGTGATCCGACCGCGTACGCGTTCCCGGTCGCCCGCGTGCCCGGACTCGACTTCTCGTTCTCCGGGCTGAAGACGTCGCTGCTCTATGCGGTGCGCGATCTCGGCGAGGCGGAGCTCGCGGCCCGGAGGGCAGATCTCGCCGCGAGCTATCAGCACGCGATCGTTCGAGCCCTCGTCGGGCGGATCGAGGCGACGGGAGCTGACCGTGTCGCGATCGTTGGTGGCGTCGCGGCGAACTCGGCCCTCCGCGCCGCGCTGCCCGACGTCGTGGCCGCGCCGCTGCCTCTCTGCACCGACAACGCGGCGATGATCGCATCGGCTGGGCGCTTCACTGCTGCACTCGCTTCACCGGAGTTTCTGACGCTCGATGCGTTCGCGTCGGCGTCCTGACCGCCGCGGTGCGGCGGCTCTGGCTGGCCTCGCGGTCGCTCTTGCCGTCGTCGCAGCCAGGGTGTTCGCGTCGGGGGGAGGATCGAAGCCGCTAGGGGACGCGGTCGGCTCGGCGCACCCGGTGGTTGCGCTCGACGGACGGGCCATCGTCGTCCTCCGCGCTCCGTCGGTCGCCGATCGGATCAGCGGCGTGGGTTTCGCGACCGAGGCGCAGGAACGTGACTGGGCCGCCTCGGCGTACGCGGCTCAGCGCGACGTCCTGACGAGGCTCGCAGCTCACGGCTTCGGTGTCCGTCCCGACACGACGTACGCATGCGTACTCGACGGGTTCTCGGGCACGTTCGACCCCCGCGCACTCGCGTTCCTCGACGCCGATCCGGCAGTGGCGGGCGTCTACCCGGTTCGCGCGGCGTTTCCTGCATTCGGCTCCGGGTCGGCCAACGGGCTGAGTTCGGCGTCGTCGGATCAGCAGCTCGCCGCCGCTAGCGTCACCGTCGCGTTGCTCGGGACGGGCGCTGGGCGGGTGGAGGCGACGCTCCAGCAGCGCATGCTCCCCGCGATCGACATCGCCCGCGGTTCGGCCGGCGTGTTCGCTGCAGCCGGCACCGGGTTGGCCGAGGCGATCGCTGGTGCGGGGGGCGCGTCGGTCATGCCGATCAGGGTCGCGGCTGCGCAGCGCGACGCCGTCGGCCAGAGCGCGGTCTACGCGCGGAGCGATCAGCTCATCGACGGACTCGAGCGAGCAGTTGATCCAAACGGTGACGGCGACACGCACGACGCCGCTCGCATCGCCGTGCTGAGCGTCGTCGAGCCGTTCGCGGCCTTCAGAGACAGTCCCGAGGCTCGGGCTGTGGCTGGGGCCGTTGCGCTTGACACGCTCGTCGTTGTTCCGGCCGGGGATGACGGGGTCGCAGGGCCTCTCTACGGCTCGCTCGCGGGCCCAGCCGGTGCAGACGGCGCACTCGTCGTCGGTGCGGCGGAGGGCGAGACGCCCGGCCGCGCTGCGTCCACGTCCTCGCGGGGGCTCACCTTCAGCGGGACACCAGCCCCGCAGCTCATCGCGGGGCGAGGCGCGGGGTCGGGCACTGCCGACGCCGCGGTGGCAGTCGCCGCAACAGCTGCGCATCTCATCGCGGCACGTCCCTCGCTGGCTGCCCGGGACATCGCGAGCCTGCTCGCGGGCAGCGCGGCTGTGCCGGGTGGGGAGCTTGATCCTCGGCGGGCTGCCGAGGGCGAGATCACCGCATCAGAGACGATGCTCGGATTCGACCTCGCTGCGCGCGTCCGGGTGCAGGTACGCCTGGTCGTTCGCAACTTCTCAGCTCGACGACGCTCGATCAGCATCACCGCGCCTGCGCGTCGCGGCGTCGCGGTGAGCGTTGTGCCGGACGCCTTCGAGCTGGCGCCCGGTGCCGAACGCACGGTCGAGGTACGCGCGCTACGTCGCGGACACGGCGGTCGCCTGGCGGTCGGAGCTGTTCGGATCGGCGCAAGTGGGCTGCGTCCCCTCCGGATCGGCTGGGCCGCGGTACTGAAGGCGTCGGGAGCCACCCTGCTCACGAACCCGCACATCGCAGCGATCATCTCGCCGACGGTGAAGGACCCGGCCGAGCTCCGCGTTCATGTCGGCCGTGTCGGCGGCATCGGTACGGTCGAGATCGTCCCGGCGGCGAGAGTCGACGTGCTCCTCGCGACCGCAGCGGGCACGCCGCTTGGCCGTCTCGCCCGGGTGCGCGACCTCCTCCCCGGGACGTACACGTTCGGGCTTACCGGTCTCGGCCCCGACGGGACAAGGCTTCCGCCGGGCCGCTATCGCGTCGAGTTCGTCGCGTGGCCGACCGGCGCCGGGCCGCCGAGCCGGATGAGCGTGACGTTCGGGTTAGAGTAGGCAAGCTGCCGTGGGTGATCACTCCGAGAGCCACCTGAACGAGAATCCGTACCGGATCGCTCAGGAACAGCTGCGGTACGTCGCTGACACGTTCGGGATCGACGACGACCTGGTCGGCGTGCTCTCCGGCTGCAAGAAGGCCGTCGAGGTTGGCATCCCGACGACAATGGACGACGGCTCCGTCGAGGTCTTCACCGGGTGGCGGGTGACCCACAACGTCGCCCGCGGACCGTCGAAGGGCGGGATCCGCTACCACCCCGACGTCACGCTTGACGAGACGAAGGCTCTCGCGATGTGGATGACGTGGAAGTGCGCGCTGATAAACCTTCCGTTCGGTGGAGCCAAGGGCGGGGTGGCCTGCGATCCGAAGTCAATGTCCGTGGGTGAGCTTGAACGCATGACGCGCCGCTTCACCTCCGAGATCGTCAACGAGATCGGCCCCGAGCGAGACATCCCTGCGCCCGACGTCGGCACGAACCCCGCGATCATGGCCTGGATCTTCGACACGTTCTCGATGAATCAGGGCCACTCCGTCCTGAGCGTCGTCACGGGAAAGCCACTCGCGATCGGCGGCTCACTCGGTCGCGAGGAGGCGACAGGGCGGGGCGTCCTCTTCTGTCTCCAGGAGGCTCTCGTGCGTCGCGGTACGTCGATCGAGGGGCTCACAGTCGCCGTCCAGGGGTTCGGCAACGTCGGCGCAGTCTTCGCCGACCTCGTCTCGAAGCTCGGCGCGAAGGTGGTTGCGATCTCCGACTCCACCAGCGGCATCCACAACCCGCATGGCATCGACATCCCGGCCGCGATCGCCCATAAGCGCGTCGGCGGCACGATCGCAGATCTCCCCGGTGAGACGATCCAAAACGCCGAGCTGCTGCTGCTCCCCTGCGACGTGCTCGCTCCGTGCGCGCTCGAGCAGGTGCTCACGGAGCGCAACGCCGACGCAGTGCGCGCCCGGATCGTCGTGGAGGGCGCGAACGGCCCGACCACCCCGGCAGCCGACGTCATCCTCGAGCAGGCGGGTGTTCTCGTGCTCCCCGATGTTCTCGCAAACGCGGGTGGCGTCGTCGTCTCGTACTTCGAGTGGGTGCAAGGCCTCCAGGAGCTCTTCTGGAAGGAGGAGGAGGTCAACGAGCGGCTGAATGCGATCGTGACGAGGGCCTTCGCCGAGACCTGGGATCTCCACGAGCGGCGTCGTATCCCGATGCGGATCGCCGCCTACGGTCTCGGTGTGCAGCGGGTCGCCGAGGCGACGCTCATCCGCGGTCTCTACCCGTGAGCGTGCCCGTCGTCACCGTCTACACGGCTCGCCGCTGCCACCTCTGCGAGCGTGCAATCGACGATCTGGCGGCGCTCGCTGCCGATCTGGAGTTCGTTGTCGAGGAGATCGACATCACCGGAGACCCGGAGCTCGAGGCGCGATACCGCGAGCTCCTGCCCGTGATCGAGGTTGCCGGTGAGCGCGTCTCCGTCTACCGCATCGAGTCGGAGGCGCTGCGTCACAAGCTCGGGTGATTCACCCGACATTGTGACTTCTCTATCCCTGTATTGATGGGTTTCGGGCACAATCCTCGTGCATGTTGCAAAGTCCGGTCGATGGGGTGCGTGGACTCGAGAAGAGGGTGGGGGTCGGCGTCGCCGCACGCCTCTCTCGCTACCTCCAGGTTCTGACCCAGGCGCAGAAGATGGGGAAGGATCGCATCTCATCACAGGAGATCGCGGACTACACCAACATCAACGCGACGCAGATCCGGCGCGACCTCTCAAACTTCGGCAAGTTCGGCAAGCGCGGCGTGGGCTACGCGATCGACGGCCTGCTCGGCGAGATCCGCAAGATCCTGCGGACACAGGGCCAGCACAACATCGCGCTCGTCGGTGCCGGGCGACTCGGACAGGCGATCGCCGGCTCGCCGATCTTCGGTGAGCACGGGATCACGATCGCCGCGGTGTTCGAGACGGACCCCGAGATGATCGGGAAGATGGTCGGCCCGGTCGAGGTGACCGACTACCGCCGACTCAAGGACATCGTTCGCGATCGGAGCATCCTCGTGGGGGTGCTGGCTGTCCCCGCGGATGCGGCTCAGCAGGCCGCGGACGATCTGGTCGAGGCGGGCGTCCGTATTCTCTTCAACTACTCCGAGGCGCTGCTCGACGTGCCTCCGGATGTGACCGTGCACACGTCGAACCCTGCGGTCGAGTTGCTGCACGCCCTCTACTTCCACCTGACGTAGGTTCGCTTGCGGATCGTCATCTGGCACGGCTACCTGCTCGGTGGCACCGGGTCGAACGTCTACACGCGCTCACTCGCGCGTGAGTGGAGCAGCGCCGGCCACGACGTCACGGTTGTCTGCCAGGAGCAACATCCCGAGCTGTACGACATCGGGTCGGCCCGCGTCGTCGTCCCCGAGCTGCCCGATCGACTGCTGCCCGTCTTCGTCCTTGACGACTATCCGGGGCTCGACGCCCGTCTGCTTCAGGACTTCACAGTCGAGGAGCGTGATCGCTACGTCGAGGCGAACGCTGCGGTGCTGCGTGCGCTTCTGCCAGCCGACATCGTCTTTGGCAACCACGTGCTGATGGGTGGGCCTGTCTGCGCTGCGGCCGGCGTGCCATTTCGGCTGAAGGTCCACGGGTCGGAGCTCGAGTACTCGATGCGTGGCCGACCTGAGCTCGAGGAGTGGGGGCGCCGATCGCTTCGAGCGGCCGAGGCCGTGTACGTCGGCTCTACGCACATCCGCGATGTCCTCGAGGATGTTGTCGGGGCCGTCGAGCCCGTCTTCGAGGTCCCGCCGGGCGTAGACGTCGACCAGTTCCGTCGGCGGGGCCGCAGCGAGGCGCTCGCCGGCCTGCTCGGCGAGGCGCGTCGCGACTCGCCGAACCCCGGCAACGCGAACGAGCGCCTACCGGACGAGGGAAACGCGGCGCGACTCGCAGCGTTTCTCGAGGGCGATGCCCCGACGGTCGTCTACTTCGGCAAGCTGATCCGGAACAAGGGCGTCCACGTCTTGCTCGAGGCACTTGCCGGGCTCGACGCGCGCGCGGTGATTGTCGGCTTCGGGGACTACCGAGCGGAGCTCGAGGCGCTTGCCGGCCCACGGACGCTCTTCACGGGGCCGTTCGAGCATCGGCACCTGATCTACCTGCTCGCGCTGGCCGATGTTGCGGTCGTCCCGTCGATCTTCCCCGAGGCGTTCGGGATGGTGGCGGCCGAGGCTGCCTCGTGCGGCTGCCCGCCGGTCGTCGCTCGCCACTCCGGGCTCGCCGAGGTCGCCGCCGGGCTCGAGGAGTCGTACCCGTCGCACCTTCGTCACCTCGCCGCGTTCGAGTCGGGAGACGCCGCCGACCTTCACGCCAAGCTCGCCGAGATCACCACGCTCGCCGGTGACGACAGGGACGCGTTGCGGGCTGCGGCCCGCGAGGCGGTCGTTGCACGCTGGTCGTGGGCGAGTGTCTCTGCGCGCCTCCTCGATCCCGTCGCGTAGCCTTTCAGCCGTGGGTGACGAACAGCGTGTGACTCCCGATGAGCAACTCTCGTCCGCCCGTGAGGCGTTCGAGGGTGGCACCGACTTCACGCTCGCCGTCGAGGAGGAGTTTGCGCTGCTCGACCGGGAGAACCTGACGCTCGTCAACCGCTTCGAGGACGTTCTGGCAGCGGGCAAGGGAACGGATGTCGAGCCGCACCTCGTCGGCGAACTGATTGCCTCGGAGGCAGAGGTGCGCACGGGGAAGTGCATGGACTTCGGCGAGGCTGCCGTGCGCATGGCGGAGCGGCGCGCCCAGCTGCAGACGATCGCTCAGGATCTCGGTCTGGCGCTCGGCGCGACCGGCACGCACCCGTGGAGCCGCTGGCAGGACCAGCGGATCATCGACACGCCGCACTACCGCCGCAACGACGAGTACCTCCGCTACGTCGTCTGGCGCAACAACACCTTTGGGCTCCACGTCCACGTCGGTATCCGCGGCGCGGACCGCGCGATCGCTGTCAACAACACGATGCGCCACTTCCTGCCGGAGCTGCTCGCCCTCTCGGCCAGCTCGCCCTTCGTCGAAGAGGTCGACACCGGGCTGCACTCGTCGCGGACACAGATCTTCACCCGCACATTCCCGCGTTGCGGAATCCCCGACGCCTACGACGGCTGGCGCGGCTTCGAGGACTACGTCTCGCTCCTGTACCGGACAGGCTCGATCACCGAGCACACGCAGCTCTGGTGGAGCGTGCGCCCTCACCTCGCCTACCCGACAGTCGAGATCAGGATCATGGATGCACAGCCCGACCTCGCAGAGGCGCAGAGCCTCGCCGCGTTCGCCTACTCGCTCGCCGCCCGCGCGGCGCGCGCCCATGACGAAGGCGAGCCCCTTCCTGACGTGCCGCACCGGCTCCTCGAGGAGAACCTGTGGCGTGCGATCCGGCACGGGCTCGACGGCGAGATGATCGACTTCGATCGTGGTACCACGATCGCAACGCGCGCCCGGCTCGAGAAGCTGATCGACTGGGTCACGCCGGTCGCGGAGGAGATCGGAGCCGCCCCGTATCT
The DNA here is from genome assembly GCA_037142875.1 of Actinomycetes bacterium. GTDB lineage: Bacteria > Actinomycetota > Thermoleophilia > Gaiellales > Gaiellaceae > PALSA-600. The sequence goes on from JBAWZV010000007.1 coordinate 79,269, forward strand.
GAACGTGCCGTCGTCGAACGCGGCCGAACGGCAGCGGGCCCGCTGGGCCGAAGGCGCGTCGCTCGAGCAGATCTACCGGGAGCAGGTCGAGATGGGAGCCCGCATTGGCTGAGGAGTCCGAACGCGACACCGCTTCGTCGTTTGACGAGTTGGCCGAGGCGATCCGGTCGATCAAGGTCGAGGATCTGCTCCTCTCGAGCGTCTCGACGCTCGCATCGATTGCCTACGACAGGCTCGGAGCCAACGATCTCGACGAGGCGAGGCTGGCGATCGACGCCATCGCTGCTCTACTCCCCGTGCTGGGCGGAGAGGTTGACGATGGGATCCATAAGAGTTTCGCGTCAGCCCTCGCGAAACTACGATTGGACTACGCCTCTGCTGTCAACTCTGCGAAGTAGTATCCCGCCCGCGCCGAACCTATCGGCGTTTGACTTTGCAGAGGAGAGAAAAATCGATGCATTGGTTCATGGATCACCCGGTGCTGCTGGCGCTTGTGAGTGGTGGCGTGACCGTGGCATACGGGATGTATTTGACGACGTGGTTGCTTAAGCAGCCCGCCGGTAATGAGCGAATGCGTGAGATCGCCCAGGCGGTCCAGGAGGGCGCATCCGCTTACCTCAAGCGGCAGTACACGACGATCGCGCTTGTGGCGATCGTGCCGTTCGTGTTGATGGGGGTCTACAACAAGCTCGGCTGGGGGCCCGCATTCGGCTTCCTGATCGGCGCCGGTCTCTCAGCGGCAGCGGGTTTTATCGGCATGAACGTCTCGGTTCGTTCCAACGTTCGAACTGCCGAAGCTGCTCGTGACGGGCTGAAGCCGGCCTTGAACGTCGCCTTCAAGGCCGGGTCGGTGACGGGCCTTCTCGTCGTCGGTCTCGGTCTGCTCGGCGTGGCGGGGTACTACTGGTTCCTCACCGGTGGGCTCCATCACGATCCAACATCGGCGATTCACGACCTCGTCGGGCTCGCGTTCGGCGGTTCGCTGATCTCGGTCTTCGCCCGTCTCGGCGGCGGCATCTTCACCAAGGCCGCCGATGTCGGTGCCGACCTCGTCGGCAAGATCGAGGCCGGTATCCCGGAGGACGACCCGCGGAACCCGGCAGTCATCGCCGACAACGTCGGCGACAACGTCGGCGACTGCGCCGGTATGGCAGCCGACCTCTTCGAGACGTATGCCGTCACCGCGGTGGCCGTGATGCTCCTCGGCACGCTCGCGGCACCGCACGACTACATCGGTTCGAGCCTGTACCTGTACCCGCTCGCGCTCGGCGCAGTCTCGGCAATCGCGTCGGTGATCGGCACGTTCTTTGCCCGGCTCGGCCGCGGCCCGAACGGTGTCATCAATGCGCTCTACCGCTCGGTCATCGTCGCAACGCTGCTCTCGGCGGTCGGGTTCATTCCGGTCACGATGGCGTTCGACGGCGGCGCCGTCAGCTTCAAGAACCTCTACGTCTCGGCCGTCATCGGCCTCGTCGTGACGTTCCTCCTGGTTGCGATTACCGAGTTCTATACCGGCACGCGTTGGAATCCGGTCAAGTTGATCGCGAAGGCATCGCAGACCGGGCACGCAACCAACATCATCGAAGGCCTCGCCGTCGGCATGCAGGCGACAGCCGCTCCGGTGATCGTGATTGCCGCGGGCATTCTGCTCGCGAATCACTTCGCCGGTCTCTTCGGTATCGGGATCGCGGTCATGGCTCAGCTCTCGATGACGGGCCTGATCGTCGCGCTCGACGCGTTCGGTCCGGTGACCGACAATGCTGGTGGCATCGCCGAGATGGCGGATCTGCCCGAGAGCGTTCGTGGCGTCACGGACCCGCTTGACGCGGTCGGCAACACCACGAAGGCCGTGACGAAGGGCTACGCGATCGGGTCGGCCGCTCTGGCCGCACTCGTGCTCTTCAGCTCGTACACGAGCGGCCTGAAGGACGCGGGTATGAACGTCACGTTCAGCCTCTCCGATCCATGGGTTGTCGCCGGTCTGTTCGTCGGCGGTCTTATGCCGTTCCTGTTCGCGTCGCTCGCCATGCAGGCCGTCGGCCGCGTTGGTGGCGAGGTCGTTCAGGAGGTTCGTCGTCAGTTCCGCGAGAACCCGGGGATCATGGAAGGCACACAGCGGCCCGAGTACGGTCGTGCAATCGACATCGTCACGAGCTCGGCGATCAAGTCGATGCTCCTGCCGGCCCTGATCCCGATCGGCTTCCCGATCATCGTCGGGATTATCAACGCGAAGATGCTCGGCGGCCTCCTCGTCGGCACGATCGTGACGGGCCTCTTCCTCGCTATCTCCATGACCGCCGGTGGTGGCGCGTGGGACAACGCGAAGAAGATGATCGAAGACGGTCTGTACGGCGGCAAGGGCTCCGATGCCCATGCGGCCTCGATCACGGGCGACACGGTTGGTGATCCGTACAAGGACACCGCCGGCCCGGCGATCAACCCGATGATCAAGATCACGAACATTGTCGCGATCCTGATCATCCCGCTTATCGTCTCGATTCACGGTTAGACGGCATCAGCGCGGGGGAGGTGACCACCTCCCCCGCGCACCGTCTCGTTCTGCCGTGAGCGCCTTGCACGGCGGCCGCCGCCCGAAGCGGCTACTACATTCAGCACGTGCCAAGTAGACGCCGTCAGACACACAAGCTCGAACGCGTCCTCGGGACACCGGCCCTGTTCGCGACCGCCTACGGGAACGTCGGCTCGTCGATCTACTACGCGCTCGGCGTCACGGCGGCGATCGCGCTCGGTCTCACGCCGATCGTCTTCGTCGTCTCGGGCGTGATCTTCGCCTGCACGGCGGCGACCTACGCGGAGGGGACGGTGCTCTTCCCGGAGGCCGGCGGCTCGTCGAGCTTCGCCCGCCACGCGTTCAACGAGCTCGTCTCGTTTTTCGCCGCCTGGGCGCAGATGCTCAACTACATCATCACGATCGCCATCTCGGCGTTTTTCGTCCCGCACTACCTCTCGATCTTCTGGACGCCGCTCAAGACGAACCCGTGGGACGTGATCGTCGGGATCGGTGTCGTCGTCGTCCTCGTCGGCGTGAACATCGTCGGCGTGAAGGAGGCCGCGTCCCTGAACGTCGTGCTCGCGGTGATCGACTTCGCGACGCAGCTCCTGCTCGTGTGTCTCGGGTTCGCGCTGATCTTCAGCCCACATGTGCTGAAGGCGAACGTCCATTTCGGACACGCGCCGAGCTGGGCGAACTTCGCGCTCGCGATCCCGGTGGCGATGATCGCCTACACGGGGATCGAGACCGTGTCGAACCTCGCCGAGGAGGCGCGCGATCCGCGCCGGAGCATCCCCGGGGCGATCCGGCTCGTCGCGATCGCCGTGTTCGCGATCTACTTCACACTGCCGCTGATCGCTCTGTCGGCGCTCCCGGTCCACCTCGACGCAGCCGGGCACTACGTGACGCAGCTTGGGCTTCCGCCGGACAAGGGTGGATTTGAGAACGATCCAGTGCTCGGGCTCGTCGAGAACCTGAACCTGCACGGGACGTTGCTGTCGGCGGCGAAGATCTACGTCGGCGTTCTCGCTGCGACCATTCTGTTCATCGCGACGAACGCGGGTGTGATCGGGGCGTCACGGATCACGTACTCGATGTCGAGTCACCGGCAACTCCCGGAGGTCTTCCGGCGGCTGCATCCGAAGTTCAAGACGCCGTGGCTCTCGCTCCTGGTGTTTGCCGGCGTCTTCTCGATTCTCTTCCTCCTTCCCGGCAACGTGGACTTCATCGGTCGCATGTACGCGTTCGGAGCGATGCTCTCGTTCACGGTTGCGCATGCGGCTGTGATTCAGCTGCGCCGCAAGCCGCCGCCGCAGGAGGAGCCGTACCACGTCTGGCCGAGCCTGCGGTTCCGCGGCGTCAGCTGGCCGCTCTTCGCGGTGTTCGGCGGGATCGGAACCGGCCTGGCGTGGCTTGTCGTGGTCGTTCAGGACGCCCCGACGCGGTATGCCGGGCTTGGCTGGCTAGCGGCCGGGTTTGTCTTCTATGTGATCTACCGCCGCCGGATCGGCGTGCCGCTTCGCGAGACGTCACACGCGCCGCTCCAGTTCGGGCCGGCCGTCGCGCTCGAGTACCGCTCGATCCTCGTCCCGGTGGTGTCGGGGGCGGCAGGACACGAGGCGATCGACCTGGCGGCGCGCCTTGCGACCGAGCGCCGCGCGACGATCGTTGCGCTGCGCGTGATCGTCGTGTCGCTCGACCGACCGCTCGACGTGGGCCTCTCGGACGACGAGGCGCTCGCAGACGAGCTCCTCGACGACGCCCGCGTCGTCGCGTCGTCGTACGGGGTCAGGACGATCGATCGCGTTGTCCGCGCGCGCCACGCTGGTCGTGCCATCGTCGAGGAGGCCACACGGCGCCAGACGGAGATCATCGTTCTCGGCGTCCCGCGTGGCCGTCACAAGGCCATCTTCGGAAAGACAATCGACTACGTGCTGAAGAACGCCCCGTGCCGCGTCATGGTTGCGGCGGGAAAGAAGGTCGCGGCGTGAGCGGGAGGACGACCTGAACGGCCACCGTGGGATCTCGCGGGTGCTCGCCGCGGCGACGATCTGCCTCGGGTTCGCGCTCATTGCGGTCACGATCGCGCACGGGGGTGGCGAGGTCGGGATCATGCTCGGACTCCTGTTTGTGGCTGCCGGGACGGGGCGCCTCTACCTCACGAGGAACCGCTAGTGGCGCGCAAGCTTCCCGGGCTGCGGCGCGAGCTCGGAGCGACGTCTCTCTTCTCGGTGGCCTACGGAGAGATCGCGTCCTCGATCTACTTCGCACTCGGCGTCATCGCGCTGCACGCTCTCGCATTCACGCCGCTCGTGTTGCTCGGGGCAGGGGCGCTCTTCCTGCTCGTAGCGCTCTCGTACGCCGAAGCGACCTCGGCGCTGCCAGAGACAGGTGGTGCCGCGACGTTCGTGCGGCGGAGTGTCAACGATCTCGCCGGCTTCATGACCGGCTGGGCGCTGTTCCTCGACTACCTGATCGTGATCGCGCTCTCCGCGCTCTTCATGCCGCACTACCTCGCAGCTGCGTTCCAGGTCGACGCGCTCGACCGCAACCCGTGGGATGTGGTGGTCGGCGTCGCGACGATCTTCCTCGTCGCCGGCATCAGGCTCGTTCGCCGACCTTCGCTGTATGCGCTCGGGATCCTGATCCCCGCGCTCGATGTGCTTACGCAGCTCGTCCTTGTGGGGTTCGGGTTTGCGCTGCTCTTCTCGCCCCACGCACTCACGCACGGCACGTCGCTCGGCCACGCCCCGACCTGGCATGCCCTGGCCTTCTCGATCCCGCTTGCGATGCTTGCCTACACGGGGCTCGAGACGGTCGCGAACCTCGCCGAGGAGGCGCGGCGCCCCGGTGTCGACCTGCCACGATCGCTTTTTGCCGCGATCGGGACTGTCGTCACCGCGTATGTCACGATCGCCGTCGTGGCGCTCTCGGCTTTCCCCGGGCCGAATACCGAGCTCGGGACAAGGTGGCTGCGGTCACCGCTCGTTGGTGTTGCAGAGAAGATCCACGGGCAGGTCCCCGCGGCACTCGGTGACACGATCCGTTTCTTCGTTGGCGTGAGCGGCGCGCTGATCTTGCTCGCGGCGGTCTCAACCTCGATCTCCGGCTTCGCCCGGCTGTCGTACTCGCTCGGTGAACACGGACAGCTACCACGCGCATTCGGTCGACTCCATCGACGGACGCTCGTCTCGCCTCAGGCGATCGTCAGCGTCGCGATCGTCGCCAGCGGCATCGTGATCGCGAGCTCGTTCATCCAGCACGACGTCACGTTTCTCGCGAGCGTGTTCTCGTTCGGTGTCCTCGCGGCATTCACGGCCGCGCAGATCGCGGTGATCCGCCTGCGGATCATCGAACCCGACCTGCCACGTCCCTATCGCGCGCCGTTCAACATCAAGGTCAGAGGCGCAGAGATTCCCCTGCCCGCCGTGATCGGGTCGATCCTCACCTTCAGCGTCTGGGTGCTCGCCCTCGCCACTCACCCCGGGGCACGCTATGCCGGTCCGGCGTGGCTGGCGGTCGGGCTTGTCGTCTACGTCGCGGTTCGTCGTTCACACGGCGAAGGCCTCACCGAGCGCGTCGTGTCTGTCGACGAGCAGCGGTTCGACGACGTCCCCAGGTTCAGACGGATCCTCGTGCCGATGAAGCTCGGCGTCATCGGAGAGGAGATGGCGGCAACCGCAATCAAGCTTGCCGCCGATCACCGGGCCGAGGTGGAGATGCTCCACGTGATCCGGGTGCCGCTCGATCTCCCGCTCGACGCCGACCTCCACACACACGAGGGGCGTGGCCGCGAGGCCCTCGAGGAGGTACGGATGATCGGTGAGGACTTCGGCGTCGAGGTCGCCGGCTCGTCAGTGCGAGCGCGTGCGATCGGTCGGGCGATCGTCGACCGGGCTCTCGAAGGTGGGTTCGACCTGATCGTCGTCGGCTCGTCTCCGCGGTGGCGACGCCAGTCGCGGTTCTTCTCACCGACGGTTGAGTTCGTTCTCCAGAAGGCGCCGTGCGAGGTTATCGTCGTCGCGTTCCCGCAACACGTCCTCGACGCAGAGCTCTCCGAGACCTGAACCCTTCCGCCTGCCGCGCCGACCGGTCGGCTAGGCTGCACGACGTGAAGGTTCTCGTCATCGGCTGCGGCCGGGTTGGGAGCGCCGTCGCTCTTGATCTTCACGCCGCAGGGTGGCATGTCACCGTTGTCGACGAGGATGAGGACGCGCTCGGCCGTCTCGGTGAGGACTGGGCCGGTGAGTTCAGGCTCGGTCACGGGATGGACGTTCAGCTGCTTCGTGACTCCGGCATCGAGGAAGCCGATGCGGTTGTCGTCACAACGGACGGGGACAACTCGAACATTGTCATCGGGCAGGTGGCGCAGAAGCAGTTCAACGTTCCGACCGTCGTCGTGCGTCTCCTCGACCCGGCGCGAGCGGAGTTCTTCCGCACCCGGGGACTCAACGTCGTCTGCCCGACCTCGAGCGCGATCCAGGGCGTCACCGACGCCGTGCGCGCCGCTCAGGGGGCGTCGGTCTAGATGTATCTCCTCATCGCGGGCGGCGGCAAGGTCGGCTCGAACCTCGCCCGGACGCTCATCCGCTCTGGCCATGAGGTGACGCTGATCGAGCAGCGGTCCACCAAGTTCGACCAGCTCGAGGTGGAGTTCGAGCACCAGGTTCACAAGGGCGATGCGACCGAGCTGTTCGTGCTCGAGCGCGCAGGGATCAAGCGCCCGCCGGACATCGTCGTCGCAGTGACCGGCGACGACGAGGACAACGTCGTCATCTGCCAGCTCGCCCGTGACCGGTACGGCGTCGAGACGGTGATCGCGCGTGTGAACGATCCGCGCAACCAGGGGTACTTCGACCTCCTCGGTATCTCGCCCACGGTTTCAGCGACCGCCTCGATCATGGGGCTGATCGAGCATGAGGTCCCGGAGCACGGTCTGATCCACCTGCTCGAGCTTCGGAAGGAGAACCTCGAGATCGTCGAGGTCACGGTGGGTGAGAACGCGGCATGTGCGGGCAAGATGATCCGGCAGGTCGCACTTCCCGCCGGCGCCCGCGTGATCTCGATCGTGCGTGACGGCAAGGCCGAGGTGCCGGACGACTCGATGCACCTCGAGGCCGGCGATGCGGTGCTCGCGATTCTCGAGCCCGGCAACGAGGACGAGCTCCGGCGTGTCCTCGTCCGTGAGTAGCTGCGGCCGCTCGTTAGGCTTCTACTCGTGAGGCGCGTTGAATCTCCGGTCGTCGTTGCGCTCGCCGCGGCGTGCGTGGCCGTGATCGGGATCGTGTCGGCGCTCACGCCGGAGATCGCAGCTCGGACGAAGGTTGACACGGCGATCTTGCCGCAGGGCTGGCCGTCGTTTGCCCGCACACTGACCCTCGCTCTCAGTCTCGGGCTGCTCTGGCTCGCCCGCGGGCTTGCGCGTCGCAAGAGGCGGGCCTGGCAGCTCGCAGTGATCGTCGTGGTTGCCTCCGCGCTGACACACCTCGCGAAAGGCCTCGACTTCGAGGAGGCAGCGGGTTCCTTGATCGTGCTCGGGGTGCTGCTGCGAACGCGCCGTGAGTTTGTCGCCCCGGGTGATCCAGGCTCCGTCAGGCCATTGCTCCAGATCGCCCTTGCGCTGTGCGTTGTCGGTCCGATCGCGCTGCTGCACGTCTACAACACGTCGGCGTACTCGGAACGGATCGACGACACGCTCTTGCTGCTGATCGGCGGCCTCGCGATCCGGGGGTTCTTTCTCTGGCTCCGTCCCGTCGCCGAGCGGGTGCGGCACATTCCCGCCGACAGACGCCGAGCCGAGTCGCTCGTCCAGGAACACGGCGGCGACAGCCTCGCGTACTTCTCGTTGCGGCGCGACAAGTCGACGTTCTTCTCGGTAAGCGGCAACTCGTTCCTGGCGTATCGGGTCGTCGCGGGTACCGCGATCGTCACCGGTGATCCGATCGGCGATCCAGCCGAGCTCCGCGATCTCGTCGACGAGTTCCGACGCGTTGCTCGCGCGAAGGCGTGGCGTGTCGCCATCGCCGGTGCGTCGGCTGCGCGGCTGCGCGACTACGCCGAGCTCGGGTTCAAGTCGATCTACCTCGGTGACGAGGCGTTTGTGAACCCGAAGACGTTCTCGCTCGACGGGCGGCCGATTCGCAAGGTCCGGCAGTCGGTGTCACGGCTGTCGAAAGCGGGGTACCGCGTTGAGGTGCTTGCACCCGGCGAGATCAGCGAGGAGCTTCGTGGGCAGGTCAGGAAGGTCTCCGAGGAGTGGCGCGGCAACTGGCCCGAGCGGGGGTTCACGATGGCGATGGACTCCCTCTTTGCGTATCCGGACGCGCCGCTCGTTCTCGCCTACGGCCCCGACGGTTCGGTGGCGGGTTTCATCCAGCTCGTGCCTGCGCCTGCGTGCGACGGCTACTCGCTGTCTTCGATGCGCCGACGCCGGGACTCACAGAACGGCCTGATGGAGTTCATGATCGTCGAGACGATCGCCTGGGCGCGCGAGCGTAACGTCACCGAGATCTCGCTGAACTTCTCGGTCTTCGCCGAGTACCTGCGCACCGAGGGGCTGCTCCGCACGCTGCTGCTCAAGCTTGATCGCCTCTTCCAGCTCGAGCGCCTGCACAGCTTCAACCGCAAGTTCTTTCCGGAGTGGAGGCGCCGCTACTTCTGCTTCGAGCGTTGGACGGACCTGCCGCTTGCCGGGTTCGCCTACCTGCACGCCGAGTCGCTGCTGACGCCGCCCGGCCCCTGGACGAAGTCGACCGACCTGTCGGCTCGGTAGAGCGTTACCCGACGAGGTCAGCGACGGTCGTCACGACGCGTGTCTCGGGGCCGAGCAGCGCGATGAGCCGCTCGAGCGCCCCGGGGCCCGTCTCGAGCGCCTCGATCCGCCGTGCCGCGCCGAGGTGGGCGAGCGCGATGGCGGCGAGCTCCTCGGGCGCGTCGGTGTAGACGCCGAGGCGCACGCCGTCGGCCTGCAACCGACGTAGCGCCGAGCTGACTGGCGCGCTCGGGCGCAGGTACACGGGGGCGTGATCCTCCGCGAAACGCGAGAGCAGCGAGCGCCAGTTCGGCAGCTCGTCGTCGAGCTTTGTCGGGTCGATCTGGGCGCGCCGGGCGACATCGGTGAGCCACGCCTCCCAGAGGGGGCGAGTGTCGCCGATGACGTCGTCGAGTGAGATGGCGAGCGCCGTCACAGCCGAACAGGTATCACCGCGAGGTCGTTTCCCGCGCCGACAACCCTGACCGAGGCCCCGTAGTGGGCGGCGATCAGCTCCTCCGTTGCGATCTCTGCGGGTGGCCCGGCCGCAACCAGGTGACCGCATGAGAGAAGCAGCAGGCGGTCGGCGTACTGGGCCGCGAGCGTGAGGTCGTGCATCGCGCAGAGCACGGTGAGCGCGCCGTGCTCGCGGAGCTGCGCGACGAGCTCGAACACCTGCTGCTGACGCCCGATGTCGAGCGAGGTTGTGGGCTCGTCGAGCAGCAGCACAGGGGCGTCCTGCGCGAGCGCGCGGGCGAGAACGGCTCGCTGCTGCTCCCCCCCGGAGAGCGTCTGGAGGCGCCGATCTGCGAGATCGAGCAGGTCGAGACGTTCGAGCGCGCGCCGCGTGGCGCTCAGGTCGGTGCGCCCCTCGTTGGAGAAGATGCCGATGTGAGCGGTGCGACCAAGCAGCACGTAGTCGGCGACACGCATCTCGGGCGGCAGGAGGGGGGCCTGGGGGACGAGCGCGAGCCGCCGGGCGAGCTCGCCCCGACCCAGGCGGGAGACCTCGTCACCACCGAGGCGCAGCGACCCCCGGTAGGGGATGAGGCCGGCAGCTGCGCGGAGGAGCGTGCTCTTGCCGGCCCCGTTCGGCCCGATCAGCGCGATCCACTCGCCCGCCGCGACCTCGGCGCTGACGCTGACGACGACGTCGGCGCCGCCAAGCGTGACCGAGAGCCCCTTGAGCGCGATCGCGCTCAACGGAAGCTCCCGCTCGTGCGGAGCACGACGGCGAAGAACGGCGCCCCGAAGAACGCGGTCACGACCCCGATCGGAAGCTCAGCGGGGGAGATGACGGTGCGGGCGAGCACGTCGGCGAGGACGAGGAAGCCGCCGCCGCAGAGGAGCGACATCGGGAGCACGACCCGGTAGCTCGATCCGATCGCGAGCCGGACGGCGTGTGGGACGATGATCCCGACGAACCCGATCAGGCCGCTGACGGCGACCGCCGCGGCCGTTCCGATCGTGGCGAAGACGACGACCGTCATCCGGGCGCGCCGGACGTTCATTCCGAGCGTTGTCGCCTCCTCGTCGCCGACAGCGAGCACGTCGAGGAGGCGCCGGTGCATGAGGAGGACGATGCAGCTGACCGCGATGTACGGCGTGACGAGCGCGACGTCGTGCCAGCCGGCGGTGCCAAGCCGGCCCAGGATCCAGCTGTAGACCTCCTGGAGCGACTGCGCGTGCTGCTGCTGCACGAACGTCTGGATCGCGGTCAGAAACGCGACGACCGTGACGCCGGCGAGCACCAGGGTCGCGGGGCTTCGGCTTCCACCCGCCGACGTCCCGAGAAGCCATGCCAGCACGACCGCGAGCCCGGCACCCGCGAACGCAGCGAGCGGGAGGAGGTCGAACGAGTCGACCGCGCCACCGCCGTAGGCGATCGCGAGCGTCGCACCGAGTCCCGCTCCGGCTGCGACGCCGAGCAGGTACGGATCAACGAGCGGGTTCCGGAACGCCCCCTGGTAGGAGCCCCCGGCGAGTGCGAGCATCCCGCCAACGAGCAGCCCGAGCACGACGCGCGGCGCACGGAGCTGCCAGAGGATCGCCGAGTCGGTCGCCGAGAGGTTCGAGTGAACGTGCAGGAGCGGGACGTGCGAGAGCGCCGAGCGGACGATCGCTCCGGGTCCGATGTCCGCCGGGCCGACGAACAGCCCGACGAGCATCGCGACGAGCAGGAACGCGAGGGCAGAGAGCAGGGGGAGCTTCGCGCGCAGCGCTGACGGGGCCTCGATGAGACCCCCTCGGGCGCCTGGCTCGCGCGAGAGCACGCTCACCGCTGGGCGATCCTCTGCACCTTCGCAGCTACCGCGCGCATGAAATCGACGACCCGTGGGCCCCAGCGCGAGGCGATGTCGTCGCTGATTGCGACCACGTCACCGGTCTTGACGGCCGCCACCGTTCCCCAGCCAGCACGTTCCTTGAGCTTCGCCGCCGTCTGCGCGCAGCAGATCGTGTCGGCGAGAATGACCAGACGCGGGTTGGCGCCGACGACGTACTCGGCCGAGAGTTGCGGGTAGCCCGAGTTCGACCTGTCCGCGGCGTCGGCGATGTTCTTCAGGCCGAGCATCGTGTAGATGCGCCCGATGAACGTGTTCGAGGTGACCGAGTAGAGATCGGGCTCGAGCTCGTGGTAGACGGTGATCGGCTCCCGGAGCTTCGGCGTGGCGGCGACGATCGCGGCGATCTTTGTCTTCATCCCGCTGACGACCCTCGCGGCCGCTGCACGGTGGCCTGTGCGGGCCCCGATCTCGACGATCTGTGCGTATGCCTCCTGCAGCGTCTGGGCCGTCGGCTCCACGAGCACCGGGATGTTCAGCTTGCCGAGTGCTGCAACGACGTGGTTTGCGTCGAACGAGACGATGACGAGATCGGGCCTGTATGCAGCGATCGCCTCGGCGTTCGGCGTGTACCCCGAGAGCTTGCTGTGTGGTGCGTTCGCCGGGTAGTTGGACTGGTTGTCGACGGCGACGACGTGCTTGCCGGCGCCGACCGCGAAGAGATCCTCGGTCGCTGTCGGTGAGAGCGAGATGATCCGCGCCGGCGGCTTGACCGGTGCTGCGAGGGCGGGTGTGACCCCGAGGCCGAGTGCCATGACGGCGATCCCGGCGATTCTGCGTGTGACCATGTCATACCTCCGCTGGAAGAGCGGAGGGAGGTGGCCCGGCGGTCGTGACCGCGCGAAACCGCCCTTCCTCCGAGGGCTGTGTTCGTCGGCATGGCCCAGGCGACCTGGCTCGTCCTCTCGCGTGAGAGGCATCGCAGTTGCGGGACAGCGCCGGGTTCTCACCGGCTTCGCTGAGGCAATACCGGCCGGGGATATGTGCCCGGCGCGGCGGAGGATACAGCAGCATCGGCCGAACGTCGGGGCGGGTCTGCGCCGCGGCTGATCGGTACGTGGAGGGCCGGGCGCTAGCCTGGGGATGTGTCGCTTGCGCAGCCCGAGACCTACCTTGCCGACCTGAACGAGGCCCAGCGCGAGGCTGTCGTGACGACGGACGGGCCGCTGCTTGTGATCGCTGGTGCCGGCTCCGGCAAGACCCGCGTTCTCACCTATCGCGTCGCCCATCTGCTGGCTGCGGCGGGCGCGCAGCCGAACGAGATCCTCGCGATCACCTTCACCAACAAGGCCGCCGCCGAGATGCGCGAGCGGATCGAGGAGGCCGTCGGCCCCCGGGCACGAGCGATCTGGATCCTCACCTTCCACGCGGCGTGCGGCCGCATCCTGCGGCGTGAGGCCGAGCGTCTGGGCTACCGCTCGAGCTTCACGATCTACGACCAGGCCGACCAGGTGCGGCTCGTCAAGCAGTGTCTCGAGGAGCTCGACCGCGATCCGAAGCGGTTCGTGCCGCGCGCCATCCACACGCAGATCTCGAACGCGAAGAACCAGCTGATCGGCCCGGATGAGTACGCCCAGCGCGTCGCGAGCTTCTACGACCAGACCGTCGCGGACGTCTACGGGCTGTACCAGCGCAAGCTCTTCAACCTGAACGCGATGGACTTCGACGACCTGTTGATGCTGGCCGTCGACGTGCTGCAGCGGTTCCCCGAGGTGCACGAGCGCTGGGCGAAGTCGTTCCGGTGGGTGCTCGTCGACGAGTACCAGGACACGAACCACGCGCAGTACATCCTGCTGAAGCTGCTCGCGGGTGGCCACCAGAACCTGATGGTCGTCGGCGACCCCGACCAGAGCGTCTACTCGTTTCGTGGGGCGGACATCCGCAACATCCTCGAGTTCGAGAAGGACTTTCCGGCGACGAAGGTGATTCCGCTCGAGCAGAACTACCGCTCGACGAACTGGATCCTGAACGCCGCGAACACCGTGATCGCGAATAACCGGGAGCGCAAGGAGAAGGAGCTCTGGTCGGCGCTCGGCGACGGCGACCCGGTCAGGGTGATCGAGACCGAGGACGAGCATGCCGAGGCACGCTTCGTCGCCGCCGAGATCGCAGGGCTCCTCGAGTACGGGTACTCGCTCGGTGAGGTGGCTGTCGTCTACCGGACGAACGCGCAGAGCCGTGTTCTCGAGGACGTGCTCGTGCGGCAGGGCATCGGCTACCTGGTGATCGGCGGCCCGCGCTTCTACGAGCGGGCGGAGATCAAGGACGCGATCGCCTACCTGCAGGTGATCGACAATCCGTTCGATGCCGTCTCGCTGACGCGGATTGCAAACCGGCCGCGGCGTGGCGTGGGGGACACCTCGCTGCAGAAGCTTGGCGCGTTCGCGGCGGCGACCGGGATCACGCTCTGGGACGCCCTCGGCCGCGCCGACGAGGCGGGCCTAGCGACCGCGTCGCTGAAGGCCGTGCAAGGGCTCCGCTCGCTGCTCCAGTCGCTGATGGCGCAGGCCCAGGAGCTCTCGATCGCGGAGCTGCTGCGCCGGGTGATCGAGCGGACGGAGTACGAGGAGTACCTCACCGCGGGGCTGCCGAAGTGGGAGGCAGAGGGGAAGATCGAGAACCTCGAGGAGCTCGTCGGTGTCGCTCAGGAGTACGAGGCGGACGCCGATGAGCCGTCGCTCTCGCACTTCCTCCAGGAGATCTCGCTCCACTCCGACCAGGACGCACTCAGGGATGCCGACGGTGCCGGCCAGGTGACCCTGATGACGCTCCACAACGCGAAGGGGCTGGAGTTCCGGGCGGTGTTCGTGCTCGGGCTTGAGGAGGGGATCTTCCCGCATTCGCGCTCGCTCGAGGAGAACACGCTCGAGGAGGAGCGGAGGCTCTGTTACGTCGGGATGACCCGGGCGCGCGAGCGCCTCGTGATGACCCACGCGATGCGACGGTCGCTCTACGGACGCACGGACTCGAACCAGCCGTCGCGTTTCCTCGACGAGCTGCCCGCCGAGGGTGTCGAGCGTGAGCGGCTTGCCCCCGCGACCTGGCGCGGCGTGGGTACCCCGGTCGCGCGCCGCGAGACGGCTCCGCGGACGGATGTGCCTGACCTCTCGACCGGCGACTCGGTGCGCCACTCGACGCTCGGCGCCGGGATCGTGACGCGAATCGAGGCCGACGGGGTGGTCACGGTACGGTTCGAGGACGGGGCCGAACGGCGGTTGATGCTCGAGTATGCGCCGCTCGAAAGGATTTTGTAGCTCGCCGGAGAATCGTGTTGGTTTCGGCTCTAAGTTGCTTTTTGCCTGCGCGTTGCTGTAGCGTCGCCCCCTCATGCGGGGAGGGCTTCGCCTACTCGCCGTGATCTGCGCCCTCACGGGCACGTTCACGGCCTCAGCTGCTGCGCATGTCGCGGGTACGTCGCCCGCGTCGCAGTTCGACTTCACGACCCTGAAGGGGCTGAACTTCGTCTGGCCGGCGCAGGGGACGATCACCACCAACTTCGCGCTCCACTACCACGACGGAATCGACATCGGCATGCTCCGGTCGAGCACGATCAAGGCGTCTGCCTGGGGCATCGTCGAGGCGACCGGCTACCCGATCGGGTACGAGGGCTACGGCAACGTCGTGATCGTCCGCGTGTCCCCGACCCTGATCACGATCTACGCCCACCTCGCGTCGTACTCGGTCAGGCCGGGCGATCGCGTTCTCGCCGGGCAGCCTCTTGGCGTGGCGGGCTGTACGGGGATCTGCAGCGGGACCCACCTCCACTTCGAGGTGCGTCTCAACAGCACGCCGATCGACCCGATGCAGTTCCTCGGCTAGCCCGGGCGCGCGGCGGCGACCAGGCGGGCCTCGTAGGACGGGCTTTGAGCAGATCTTGACCTTCGCGTGAACACTCGCGAACATCTGCGACCTAATCTGCGCCTCGCACCAGAGCCGCGGACATCCCATCCGCACAGCATCTCCTCAGGTGCACAGAAGGGCCGACACTGCAGGGTGTCGGCCCTTCGGCTTTCCGGGGGGCCGGATCCGGCGTCACCTCGCGCGCTGTCGGCTAGACTTCCCCTGCTGGATCGCGGGAGCCGAAGAGCGACCCTCTTCTCACCCCGGACAGCGCAGGACTGCAAGGCAAGGGCGGTTAGCTCAGTTGGGAGAGCACTAGCTCGACAAGCTAGGGGTCACTGGTTCGAGCCCAGTACCGCCCATGGTTCGTTGCGAGTCGCGAGATCCACCGCGCGTCTCAGCGCGATGTCGGCCTCGCCGGTCGCTACGCGGCGCTAGGTTGCAGCAGTGCGTTCTCCTGTCCATCACCACGACCATGGTCACGACCACGACCACGACCACCACGGTCATGGTCATTCGCACGGTCTCGTCGATCCGTCGATCGTGCGCTCGCGCGATGGCGTACGAACCGTTTCGATCAGCCTGGTCGTCCTCACAGTTGCCGCGGCCGCACAGACGCTCGTCTTCGTCGTGTCGGGGAGCGTCGCTCTACTCGCTGACCTGATCCACAACTACGGCGATGGTCTCACGGCGCTCCCGCTTGGCGTCGCGTTCTTCCTGCGCTCGGCGCGCGGCGAGCGGTGGGCGGGCCTCGGCGTGGTGCTGGCGATCTTCGTCAGCGCGATGGTTGCGCTCTACGCGACGATCGAGCGACTCATTCACCCGCATCATCTGACACACCTGTGGATCCTGGCCGGCGCCGGCCTGATCGGATTCGTGGGCAACGAGATCGCCGCGCAGGTTCGTCTCCGCGGTGGCAAGCGCCTCAACAGCCCAGCGTTGATTGCCGACGGCAACCACGCTCGTGTCGACGGCTTCGTCTCGCTCGGTGTTGTCGCGAGCGCGGTCGTCGTTGCGCTCGGACTCCGCATCGCCGATCCGATCATCGGTCTGCTGATCACGCTCGTGATCCTGAAGATCACCTGGGACTCGTGGCAGACGATCTACGGACGAGCCGAGGAGCGCTAGGTCCCGCTCGACCCGGGGCGCTCTCGTGGCGTCCGGAAGCCCTCTCAGCTTCTACTCACTGGTCGGGCTATCGTGACGCTCGTGTCCTACGCCGTCGATTTCACGAACGTGTCGACCGTCGGTCTTGAGTCCTCGCCTGTCCTCGACGCGCTCGCCGGGCTCCGGGCAAACGAGGCGCGCTACTTCAAGAACAAGTACGACCACGTCTTCACCGTTGAGCCTGCGAGCGAAGCGGGCGAGACGATCGCGTGGGTGCATCGGATCCTCGCCGAGGAGCGCGACATCGTGATCGCATCCCGTCCGCTCGAGGTGACCGCCTTCCAGGTCGAGAACATCAAGATGGCCTACGTCTTCTACGAGAGCGGCCTTTCGATCAACGCGATGTACGCCCTCGACGATGCCGGGAAGCGGGCGGTCGGGTTCAAGCTGTCGGACGGGATGGAGGTTCCCGAGGAGCTTGCGTCGCGCTTCAAGTTCGCTCGGCAGAAGTCCACGCTCGCAGGAACCATCCGCGGCTCGTACTTCGTGATCAAGAACGTGTACTGACCGCCCACGGCGCGCCGTGGGCGGTGCCGTCCGACGCGCCGACGATCGTGTAGCCGGTGAGTGCCGAGCGCCTACTCGACGTGCGCACGCGAACCGTCCTGCGCGTGCTTGCGACCGCGATCGTCGTCGCGGTCGTGCTCGAGCTCGTGTGGGTTGCGCGTCATGTCTTCTCGTGGATCCTCATCGCGCTCTTTCTAGCGGTGGCACTCGACCCGTTTGTCAGCTGGGTTGAGCGACGCGCGCGGATGAAGCGCGGCGCGGCGATCGGGTGCGTCTACCTCTTCCTCACGCTTGCGATCGCGGGAATCGGTTCGACGTTCGCACCCAAGCTTGTCAGCGAGGTGAACGGGTTCGTGAACGCCACGCCGGGCTACATCCATGACCTCACGCAGGGCAGGGGCCGCCTCGGCTTCCTCGAGACGAAGTACCAGATCGTCGAGAAGGTGCAGAAGCAGGTCAAGGACGGCGGTGCGAAGCGCCTCCTGGGCCTCTCAGGCGCCGCTGTTGCCGTCACCAAGAGCGTGATCACGATGATCGTCGCGACCGTGACGATCGTCTTCCTGACGTTCTTCATGCTGCTCGAGGGCCGCGGCTGGGTCGAACGGTTCTACCGGCTGCTCTCCGAGGAGTCGCAGCCTCGATGGCGTGGCATCGGGCGTGACATCTCGCGCACCGTCGGCGGCTATGTGACGGGCAACCTGCTGATCAGTCTCGTCGCCGGCGTCTCAGCGACCGTCGTGTTGCTCATCATGGACGTCCCGTACGCGGTCGCGCTCGGGCTGCTTGTCGCCGTCCTCGACCTGATCCCGCTCGCCGGAGCCACGCTCGCAGGGATCGTCGTCGTCGGCGTCGCGTTTCTCCACTCGGTACCTGCCGGGGTGGTCCTGCTTCTCTTTGTCGTCGTCTACCAGCAGGTCGAGAACCACTTCCTCCAGCCGGTCATCTACGGACGGACGGTGCAGCTCTCGCCGCTTGTGGTGTTGATGGCCGTGCTCGTCGGAGCGGAACTTGCGGGGATCCTTGGCGCGCTTGCCGCGATCCCGGTCGCCGGAACGATCCAGGTGCTCGTCCGCGACCTGCTCGCCCAGCGGGCGGTGCGGCAGGGGCAGCGGCTTCAGCCCGCCTCAGCCGACAGCTAGATAGGCAGGCGGTTGATCATCGCCGGCGCCGCGGTCTCGAAGTAGCGCCACAGCACGGCGTCGAGCCCCTCGGGAAGCGCCTGCTCGTCGAGGGCTGCTCGCATGTGTACGAGCCAGCGGCCGGTCGCGCTCTGATCGACGGGAAACGGCGCATGCCGCATTCGTAGCTGTGGGTGGCCGCGGGTCTCCGAGTACGTGCGCGGGCCACCCCAGTACTGCTCGAGAAAGAGCTGGAGCCGCTCGGCAGCGGGTGCAAGATCCTCGCCGGGATACATCGGCCGCAGAAGCTCATCACCCGCGACCCGCGCGTAGAAGGCCGCGACGAGGCGGACGAAGAACGCGTTGCCGCCGACAGCCTCGTACACGGTCACTGTCTCATCGCCGCTCGTGCTCACGAGCCCCATTCTGCTTACGCCGTCCGGTGAGCCGCAGCTCGGCGTGCACTGTCGGTAGTTCTGCGAAGGGAGATCGGGGGTCGCGCCGATGTCAGAGCGGCACTCGCGATCGATGATCCAGACACGTAGACAGGTGCGCTCCGGCGTTGCCGGAGGCGACCGGCCGAAAAGGAGGCATGCACCATGGACGCTCTCAAGAATCTCCCCCGTGAGGTGCAGTTCGTCCTCGGAGGAGGGCTGCTCTACCTGATCGTCTCGTTCCTCAACTGGCAGCAGGCGTCGGCGTTCGGGATCAGTGTCGGGCGGACGGAGTGGGTCGGCGTCGGCGTCGTCGCCGGTCTCCTCATCGTCGCTCTGCTCCTCTGGGAGGCAGCACGGTTCTTTGCGATCGAGATCCCGCTCGGAACGCTCAGCGCGGGGTTCGTGTCGCTTGCGCTTGCACTGCTGCTCGTGCTGTTCACCGTGCTCACGTTCCTCACACACAACGAGGCTCGGCACTGGCCCTCGTGGGTTGGGCTGCTGCTCTCGTTCACGATCGCCGGTGCGGCGGTTGTCCGCGCGAAGGCTGAAGGCGTGCACATGCCCGAGATGACGACCGGCTCACATCCGGTCGGCGGGCGCCACGTCTGAGTGACGTCGTTCGTGCCGGGGCCGGAGCGATCCTCTGGCCCCGGCCGTACGCATCGCGCGCGGAGGTCTAGGCGCCGTGCTCGATCAACGTCCGCGCACGCCCGCGGGCCATCGCCGCGTAGAAGCGGGCACGGCCCAGGCGGCCCGTGAGCAGGAACGACATCGCCACCGCAAACCCTTCGAACACGCGCCATGCCTGATACGAGAACGGGTAGTGGTAACGGCGCAGAAGCTCGCCATGGCCGATCCCATAGCTGTACGCAGATGCCATCCTGCGGCTGTCTCGAAACCGAGGCGTCGGGCCGGGGTGGAAGACCGTCAGGCGCGGCTCAAACACGACGTTGAAGCCGTGCCCTAGTGCCCGCAGCAGGAAGTCCGTGTCGTCACCGGAGCCCCACGGCGTTCCCGAGCCCACCCCGAGCGTCTCGTCGAACTCCTTCACCTGCTCCACTACGTGCCGTCGGTAGAACGTGGCCGGCCCGATCGAACGGCGGAAGACGTTGCGACGGGTGACACGGCCGGCTGTGCGCGCCCAGAGGAGCCCCGATGGTGACCCGGCCTCGCTCAGCGTGACGCACGTCATGCCATCGCGATCGAGGATCGCCTTGAACGTCGCCGCCAGATCGCGGAGAAAGTGCTCGGAGTACCAGCAGTCGTCATCGGGGAAGCTGACGACCTCGGCATGTGAGTGCTCGAGTCCGACGTTCCGTCCGCGTGAGACGCCGCGCGTGTCGGAGCGGATATGGAGGATGCTGATCGACTCCCGATACGGGGCAACGATCTCGGCGATCCGATCGTCGGTGTTCTGATCGACCAGGATCAGCTGAAAGCGCTTGAACGACTGGCGCGCAAGCGACTCGAGAAGCCGACCGAGCTGTTCTGTTCGACCCAGCGTCGAGACGACGAGATCGATGGACGGAATACCACCCTCTGGCCGCTTCAGCATCGATGTTTTGCCCCCCTGCATACCGCTACTCTTGCGCAATCGCCCAGGTCGGCGACTCTTATGGCGAACAGGATACGAAATCCAGCACGAATCTGCCTGATCTCGACCGAGCTCTTCGGTCGCGGCAGCTACGCCGGGTTTGGTCGAGCGACACGGACGATCGGCCTCGAGCTCGTGCGTCGAGGGTACGACGTCAGCGCAGTCGTTGCGGTGCGCCGCGGGATGACGCCCGAGAGCTACGACCTCGACGGGATCAAGGTGCACGAGTTTCTGCCACAGGAACCCTCGGTCGTGCTCGAGCTCTGCCGGACGATCGACGCCGACATCTACCACTCCCAGGATCCGTCGTACGGCACGTACCTGGCGCGGAAGGCGATGCCGGACAGGGTGCACATCGTCACGTTCCGCGATCCGATGACCTGGCGCGACTGGCTGATCGAGGCGAAGGCCTCCGACACGCGCTCTCTGCGCTGGCTTCTCTGGCCCGCATACGTCGAGAATCCGTTCGTCCGGCGGGCAATCCGCCGCTCGACAGGGCTCTACGGGGCCTCCGAGCTCGCAACCGGAAAGGCCCGGGCCAAGTACCGGATCGGGGCGGAGTTCCTGCCGACGCCGGTCCACGTGCCCGACCATGTCGTCAAGGCCGAGCAGCCGACCGTCTGCTGGGTCGGTCGCTTCGACCGCCGCAAGCGTCCCGAGGAGTTCTTCGAGCTTGCGCGCGCGTTCCCGGACGTGCGATTCATCGCGGTCGGCTCGACCGTCGACATCGAGCGCGACCGGATGCTTCGCGAGCTTGCAGCGCCGATTCCGAACCTCGAGCTGACCGGAACGATCGACCAGTTCGAGTCGGGGAAGCTCGCTGAGATCTATGCGCAGAGCTGGGTGCTCATCAGCACGTCGCTGCGCGAGGGACTGCCGAACGTCTTCCTCGAGGCCGCAGCGAACCGGTGCGCGATCCTGAGCACGGTCGATCCCGACGGGTTTGCGACGAGGTTCGGGTACCTCGCACGCCATGACGGTCTCGAGGCGGGTCTGCGGAAGCTCCTCACCGACGATGCCTGGCGTGCGGCCGGCGAGCGGGGCTATCAGTGGGTGAGCGAGGTCTTCGGGATGGAGCCCGCGCTCGAACGCCACATCGCGGTCTACGAAGAACTGCTCGCATCGAAGCGATGAGCTCGGTCTCCGCCTGCCTGGTTGTTCACAACGAGGAGGCGCTGATCGAGCGCTGCCTTCGCTCACTCGACGGTGTCGTCGACGAGATCGTGCTCATCCACGACGGCCCGTGCGCTGATCTCACTCTCGAGATCGCCGAGAAGCACGGGGCGCGGATCGTGGTCACCGAGAGGGCAGGCGGCTCGGAGCCGCACGTCCCGCTCGCCTTCTCGCTCGCCACGAGCGAGTGGCTGCTGCGCATCGACGCCGACGAGTACCTCTCCGACGAGCTTCGTGACGCGCTCCCTGGTCTGCTCGCCCGTGACGACGTGAACGGGTTCAGCTTCATCTGGCCCGTCTGGCATCCAGGTAAGCAGCGGTACGCGACCAGCAACGGCCCGTACAAGCTCGCCCTCACCCGCCGCTCAGCGACTCGACGCCTGGGGCTGCCTCACTCGCACACCGAGGTTCGCGGTGCACGCGTCCAGACTGATCTGCTCTTCGAGCATCGGCCGGTCCGCGACAGCTACAGCCTGCGCATCCTTCTTTCGAAGTGGCGTCGTTACGCGCCGCTTCACGCCCGCGTCTACCTGATGCGTTTTCAGGACATCCCGCAGTTTGGCTATGCGCCTGACGCCGACTGGCCGGCTCGGCGTGTGTGGGGCAGCCGTCTCTCACCGCTCCTCTTCGTGCCCTACGGGGTGCTCGAGTTTCTCTCCGAGGCGTGGGAGTTTCGCCGGATGCGACCACGCCGACGCGTCTGGCGGACGGCCGCGATCGGCGGCCTCTACATCACCGTCGTGATGCTCTACGTCGCTCGGTTCCGCTACCTGGAGCGCAGCGCCGGCGAGATCCCGTCCGGGATGAAGCCCGCGCGCTACGCCGCCAGCTAGCCGATGCCGTCGATCACCGCCTGTCTGGTCGTGCACAACGAGGAGTCGCTGATGGAGCGCTGCCTCGAGTCGCTCGAGGGCGTCGTCGATGAGATCGTGCTCGTCCACGACGGGCCGTGCACCGACCGCACGATCGAGATCGCAGAGGCCTACGGCGCGCGTGCTGTCGTCGCCGACTTCATCGGCGAGGCCGACCCGCACCGACCCCAGTGCTACGCGCTTGCGACGTGCGACTGGATCATCCGGATCGACGCCGACGAGTTCCTCTCCGAGGGGCTGCGCGCAGGCATCCGTGAGCTCGTCGCCACAGAGGGCGTCGATGCCTGGGAGGTGATCTGGCCGGTCTGGAGCGAGAGCAAGGGTAGGTACATCACCGAGAACGGCCCACGCAAGCGGGTCCTCACCCGCCGCGCGCTGAGCATGCGATCCGGGTTGATCGGCGACGCGACTCACGTGCGCGGGACGGTCGCCCAGACAGACCTCGTGCTCGAGCATCGCCCGCGGTACGACTTTCGCCTGCGGGTTGTGCTTCCCAAGTGGCGCCGCTGGGCGCGCGTCCACGCGCGGCAGTACCTGATGGAGTGGAGCGAGATCCCGCAGTTCGGCTACCCGGCTGACACGCAGTGGCCGGCTCGCCGCGTGTGGGGCAACCGCCTCTCGCCGCTTCTGATCATCCCGTACGGCGTGCTCGAGTTCGTCGCTCACCTGCGGAAGCTGCAGGAGATGCGGCCGCGGTGGCAGGTGCTTCGGATCTCGGCGATGTGGGGCGTCTACGCGATGCTCGTCCAGCTCTACGTCGTGAAGTACCGGTACCTCAAGTGAGCCGGGGCAAGAAGGTTGTCCGCTGGGTCCACGACAACGCGCATGCGCGATGGGATGTCGTTCCGGCGCTTCTCTACCCGCTGCGCGCGAGCCAGGGGCGCGCGACGCCCATCACCTACCGGATGCTCGGCCGGGTCGGCCGCCTCGGCAACCAGCTCTTCCAGATCGCCGGGGCGCTCGCAATCGCAGCAGAGAGGGGAGCCCCTGTGCTGCTGCCGGACTGGAAGTACCGGCCGTACTTCTCCGTTCCCGACGAGGTCTTCGCTCGCCACGAGCGGGAGCTCCTCGGCGCCCGAGATGCGTTCCGCTTTGCCGACTGCATCGAGTCGAGGCACGAGAGGATCTTTCTACAGCACCACAGCCTTGCCGAATCGGTGAGACCCGAGGTGCTGCGCTGGTTTCACCCGTCGGCGCTGGCGATCGAGGCGATCGACGGACTGTTGCCCGCCGGGCCCCTTACAGCGCTCCACGTCCGGACGTGGTTTCGACCCGCAGAGGTCGCAGCGGCCACGGTCGATGGCACGACGTGGGACGACCTCACCCTGAACCCGAAGTACGTGAACCTCACCCCCGAGTACTACATCGAGGCTGCGCGTTCGGTCGCCGTACCCGGCACCACGTTCGTGATCTTCTCCGACGCTCCCGCCTGGTGCCGCACCGAGATCGCACCCTCACTTGCGAGTCACGGCGACGTCCTGGTCGTCGAGGGGAACCCTGACTGGCTCGACCTCTTCCTGATGGCGCGCTGCGACCGACACGTGATCTCGAACTCGACCTACGCGTGGTGGGGCGCGTTTCTCTCCGACGACCCGGAGCCTGTCCGGCCGAGCCGTGTTCTCACCGATCCGACCAACCACAGGCACGACCGGCTGTTCCCGCCGTCCTGGCGCGTCGTCGACATCTAGACGGACCAGGACGGGAAGGGCTTCCCGGTCAGCTCGCGCAGCCGCGCGGCTTCGGGCGCGAGGATTGCTGCGAGGCGTTCGCGCAGCTCGTCGCTCAGCTCCGGGCGCTCGACCGGTGGACGTTCGAGCATCGGGACACCCTTCGGGATGAGCGATGCGACCGCGTAGAGCCGGTGCATCGCCTTCTTGCCTATCGTGCATTCGATCCGCTTGGCGATGCGCATTCCGGTCGGTGAGAGCCAGCGCCCTTGACTCGCCACCTGGATCTGGCGGGTGAACCGCGGGTCGGTGAACGTGTCGTCGACACCGAGGAACCGGAAGGCCTCCTGCAGCGTGGCGAGACGGTCGTGTTGGAGGTCGTGCTGGTCGAGAACCAGGAAGCGCTCCGGCGGGAAGAGCGCCAGGTACCGCTCGAGCTGGGTTGCGTAGCGGCTGATCGCCACGTGCACGTTGTCGTCGAGGTAGGTGAATGCCTCGTCGAGCGAGCGCTGCTCGCCGCCGTGGCGCTGGTGGTAGAGCCAGCCTGCGACGGCCCGGTCGATCGGATCACGGACGAGGTAGATGAAGCGCGCGTCCGGCGCGAAGTCCGTGATCCGCTCCGGGACGAACGGGTGGAACGGCCAGTACGTGTACGAAACCGACTTCTCACCTCGCACCGGTGCGTCGCGAAACTGCGTCTGGTACCAGTCGAGGCCCTTGCGCCAGTGCTTGTCGAGTGAGAAGAACGGCAGCTCCCCCTGCCCCGTCAGGGTCATGGCGATCTCGGGGTGGAGGTCAAGGTAGCTCTGGAGGCTCGACGTCCCGCACTTCTGGGCGCCGATGATGAAGAGGTTTGGCCGCGGCATCCGGATGACCTCAGATCGACCAGGTGGCGAAGCGCTCGCCGGTCAGGGCACGGAGACGCTCGGCCTCGGGTGCGAGGATCTCGCTCAGACGCTCGTGCAGTTCCGCGTCGATGATAGGCCGCTCGACCGACGGGCGCTCGAGTCCGGGGAGGCCCTTCGGGATGAACGATGCCAGCCCGTAGAGGCGATGGAGCGCGTTGCGCCCGATCGTGTGCTCGAGCGTCTTGGCGATCTTCAGCCCCCGGGGGGAGAGCCAGCGTCCCTCGTCGCTCACCCTGTCCTGTGCCTCGAACGCCGCGCTCGTGAACGTCTCGTCCACCTCGACGTGGCGAAACACGCGCCGGAGCGTCTCGGCCCGGTTGGCAAAGAGATCGGCCTGGTCGATCACGAGGAACTGCTCCTGGTTGAAATGCGGAAGGAACCGCTCGAGCTGCGACGCGTACCGGCTGCGCCAGACGTGCAGGTTGTCGTCCAGCCGCGAGAAGGTCTCGTCGAACGAGCGCAGCTCCTCGCCGTGACGCGTGTGGAAGCGCCACCCTGAGACGAGTCGCGCGATCGGATCACGGACGAGATAGACGAACTTCGCGTCAGGCACGACGCGCTTCATCCGCTCGGGAACACACGGGTGGAACGGCCATTCGGTGTACGAGTTCGAACGCTCGCCGCGGACGGGTGCGTCGCGGAACCGCTGCGCGTACCACTCGAGTCCGCGGCGCCAGCGGCCCTCGCGTGAGAAGAAGTTGAGCTCGTCGTCCTCGAGGCTCACCATCGCAATCTCCGGGTGGAGATCGAGATAGGTGCGGAGACTCGACGTGCCCGACTTCTGCGCGCCGATCACTATGAGGTTCGGGAGAGGCATCCGCGCGCCAATCATAGGCTCCAAGGTTGCGACCGGCCCAGGTCTACACGCGTGGAGCGTTCGCTCAGATCGACCAGGTCGGGAAGGCCTGGCCGGTCAACGACCGCAGCTCGGCAACCTCGTCGGCGAGGAGATCAGCCAGACGCTTGCGGAGCTCGGAACTCATTGGAGGCGGCTCGACCGGCGCTCGCTGCAAGACGGGCGCAACGGCCGGGATCCGTGAGGCGAGCGCTGCGACGCGCTTTGTCCGTTGCTTGCCAATGACCTGTTCGACCTGCCGGACGATCCGGAGCCCCGCGGGTGAGAGCCAGCGGCCCTCTGTTCCTGCCTGAGACTCGGCGGCGAACTCGGGACTCGTGAAGGCATCGTCGACGCCGATGTGCCTGAACGCGCACTTGAGCGTCTCGGCCCGGTTGTGCCGAAGCTCCCCCTGGTCGATGATGAGGAACCGCTCCTGTGGGAAGTGCGCGAAGAACCTCTGAAGCTGGGTCGTGTAGCGGCTCATCGCCACGTACTCGTTTGTGACGAGATCGGTGAAGGCCTCCTCGAATGGCCGATGCTCGCTGCCGTGGCGCGTTCGGTGCACCCAGGCCGACCGGAGACGGTCGATCGGATCGCGCACGAGATACATGAACGTTGCGTCCGGTGCGTGGCGCTTGATCCGCTCGGGCACGAACGGGGCGAAGGGCCAGGCGGCGTACGAGGGAGACTTCTCTCCACGGACGGGCGCCTCGGCGAACTGCTCGCTGTACCACTCGATCCCTCGGCGCCAGAGCTTGTCGTCGGAGAAGAAGTTCATCTCGTGATTCACCATCGCGACGTCCGGATGGAGGCCGAGGTAGTCCCTCAGGATCGACGTGCCGCACTTCTGAGCGCCGATGATGATCAGATTGGGGAGCGGCATCGG